>JAGRCC010000555.1 GCA_020433785.1 Anaerolineae bacterium | reverse complement strand
TGACCGGCCCCCAAATCATTCGGGCGCTGCGTGAGGGCGAGGTAACAATCATTATCGGCGTGCCGCGCGTCTATCGGGCCATTTACGACGGCATCGAGGCCCAGATCGCCGGGCGCGGTAAACTTGCGGCGACAGTGTTCAACGGCGTTTTAAATACGAGCAACGGTCTGCATCGCCGGTTGGGCTGGCGCGTCGGCCAGAAACTATTTTCCCCGCTGCGAGCCGTGGCCGGTCCCCATTTGCGCCTGCTGACCTCCGGCGGATCGGCCTTGGCCCCGGACCTGGCCTGGAAGCTGGAAGGGCTGGGTTGGGACATCGCCATTGGTTACGGGTTGACCGAAACCGCGCCGATGTTGACGATGAATCTGCCTAACACTGAAGTTCCCCGGCTGGGCAGCGTTGGCCCGCCGCTGACAGGCATTGAGATTCGGATTGACGAGTCCATTCAAGCGGAAGGCGATGAGCCGAACCATGGAAACGGCAGCGGCCCGGTCGAGGGAGAAATTTTGGCGCGAGGGCCGAGCGTCTTTAGCGGCTATCGCAACCTGCCGGACGAAACGGCCCAAGCCTTTACCGAGGACGGCTGGTTTAGAACCGGCGACCTGGGTTACTTCGATGAAGCCGGTTATCTGTACATCAGCGGGCGCGCCTCGACCTTGATTGTGCTGGAAGGCGGCAAGAAAATTCAACCGGAGCCGCTGGAGGAGGTCTACCAGCAGCACCAATTTATCCGCGAGATAGGTATCCTGTATGAGGCCAATCAGTTAGTCGCGCTGATTGTGCCAGACATGGCGGAGATCAACCAGCATCGCAACGGCGATGTTGAGCAGGCCATGCGTGAGGCGGTTACGGAGCGCTCGCAGGCGGTGGCCTCGTACCAGCGGTTGACCGATTATGCCACCACCACCGAAGCGCTGTCCCGAACCAATCTGGGCAAAATCCGGCGGCACGTGCTGACCAAGAATTACAAATTAGCCAAACAGGGTCTCCAAACGGAGTCGCACGCGACGGCGCCGCTGCCCATCGAGGATATGTCGGAGCGGGATCAGGCGCTGCTGGCCCACCCAGGGGCGCGGCAAGTGTGGGATTGGCTGGCCGGCCGCTATGCCGACAAGTCGCTGACGCCGGACACCAGCCCGCAGCTTGATCTGGGCATCGATTCGTTGGAGTGGTTGACGCTGACCCTGCAAGTCAATAATCTGACCGGCGTCGAGTTGAGCGACGAGGCTATTCAGCAGATCGGTACGGTGCGGGACCTGCTGCAAGCGGTGCAGTCCGCCGCTGAGGATGAGCCGGCCGCGGGTTCGCTATCGATTGCCGACGCCGAGGCCATGCTGTCCGATGAGCAGAAGAAATGGCTGAGCCCCCTGACCCCCATGCAACATGGCGCGGCCACCGGACTGTTTATTCTACTCAAAGGGTTAGCCTGGCTCTTTTTCCGGCTCGAAGCTCATGGGCTTGAAAATTTACCCCGTGATGGGCATTTTGTGTTGACGCCTAACCATTCCAGCATGCTCGATGCGCCGATGGTGGCTGCGGCTTTGCCCCTTGCGCAGTTGCGGCGCACGAACTGGATTGGTGGTCAGGATGTTATGCTGAAAAACCCGCTGATGCGGCTGGTAAGCCGGCTGGCCCAAGTATTGCCCATCGACCGTTTCGTCAGCGGAACCGGCGCGCGGGAGATGGCGTTGGCCGTGGCCTCGCTGCGGCAGGGTAAAAATTTAGTCTGGTTTCCCGAAGGTCGGTTGTCTCGGAGTGGAAATATGCTGCCGTTCCGGGAGGGTATTGGCCTGGTGGTGGAGCAGTCGCCGGCGCCGATTATGCCGGTTTATATTCAGGGCACTCGCGACGCGCTGCCGCCGGATCGGGGGCTGCCCAGTCTGAAGCCGATCAGCGTTACTTTTGGCCCGCCCTGTGATCCCGATGAATTGGCCGCTCAAGGCGAGGGCGAGTTACCCGCCACTCGATTGGTGAAAACGCTCCAGTCGCGGGTTATGGCGCTGGCGGAGCAGCCGCAGCATACACAGCCTCGCCGGCAGACCAAAGGCATGGTCGTTGCTCCCTTGGCCTTGATTGGCGTGGCGCTGGCCGCGATCGCCGGGCTGATTTGGTGGCTGTTGAAAGGTGGCGGGCGGCGCAAAAGCTGAGTTTGGGTTTTGCTAAGGGACCTATCCTCAATTTGCCCCAGCTTTAATGCCTCCTGACCGCCGACCACCGACGATAGACCGCTGAACTTCAACGTGTACGCCTATTTTTCGGTGGTCGGCGGTCAGCTAGCCGTGGTCTATCGGCTTAATGTCAAATTTGGCGGCTTATCTTGGTCAAATTGAAAGGGTGTCCGTTAGCGAGAGTTTGGGTGATAGAAGTGTTTGTGTTTGCTCTTTCTATATGGCAGCAACCTGAACCGGTGTCGCTGTGGGCAATTGTGATAGCGTTCTTTGACAGCAACGTGCAAGCCTTTACAGTGGCGTTACAGAGTCCTAATCGTAATCTCTTAGTGCTGCAAATTGTCGCCCTGGCCGGTTTTTCGGAAGCAATTGGGCAGTGTGTCGTGTTATTTGCCAACCGGGTCAGCCCCCTGCGGTTTGTATTGAGTTTAGGGGTGTCGGTTATCCTCTTTATTTTGGGGTATCTGGTTTGGGTCTTTTCGTTGTGGTTAGTGGCCGAATGGATTTTCAATCGACAGGTGGCGTTGTGGCTGGCCGGTGCGGCGGTTGGCTTGAGTTATATCCCGCTGATTTTTAGTTTTCTGGCATTGATGCCGTATTTCGGCTATCCGGTGCTGCGCCTGTTGAATGTTTGGGCGGCCGTGGCCCTGGTTAACATTCTGCGTTTTTCGTTTGATTTTGAAGTTTGGCAAGCCGTTCTTTGCGCCGCGATTGGGTTGGGGGTTATCTTTGCGCTGCGATTAACAATCGGCAAACCGGTTTTGTGGATCATGCTTAGATTACGCAACGCGGCGGCGGGTAAGAAATTGCAGCTTGACCTAACCAAGCTGTTTTACTCGAATGAGGCCAAAGACGAGGAATAGGTGAACAGCGGTGTTAAACCTAGATCCAATGTATACCATCCTGTTGATCATCCTTCTCTGGTTTCTACTGTCGGCCATATCGGCGCCATTTGAGGCGCTCGGCTGGTGGGCCGGTTGGTACGTCGGAGACGTCGAGCCGACGGTCGATGCGTTGCCCGCGCCGGTTCATCGATCTGTATCACCTGATGTTAGCCACTACATTGTCTTCTTAACGGGTATTGCCGGGGCGGAACAAGAGATCTACCTGCCCAGAGAAAAAGAGTTTCTCAGACGGATAGCCGATAATGTCAACGAGGCGGTTATCGTGGATGACATTTTTCCTTACTCGGTGATCAATCGAGCTTTGACCCACCAGCGCTTTTTTGCCTGGTTTTGGCGTTACACCGTCCGGCGCAAAGAGCGAGGCGGTTGGGGCGGTTTCCTCATCAACATCCGCAATCTGTTTCAGGTGGCCGTTTCCGCCGACTTTCGTTACGGGCCAATGTACAATCAGGGCAGCACGGCGTTGATTCTCAGAAGCTTGAAGCGATACGGCTACGTGGTGGGGAGCGGCATTCCCGTGGTGCTGATCGGCTATAGCGGCGGCGGGCAGATTGCGCTGGGCTCAGCCACCTACCTCAAACGCCACTTAAACGCCCCGATCTATGTGATCGGTTTAGGGGGGGTGATGTGTTCCGATGTAGGGCTAGAGCATATTGAGCATCTGTATTACATTCGCGGCCGGCGGGACATGGTTCATCTCATCGGCCCGATCTTCTTTCCCGGCCGCTGGCCGCTCATGTCCGGCTCCTACTGGAATCAGGCCAAGGCCAACGGCAAAATTACGACCATCGATATGGGCAAGATGTGCCACAACGGGCCTGGCGGCTATCTGGATGACGATTGCATAACGGAGAATGGGCAAAGTTATCTCGATGCCACCGTGGCGACGATTGTCGAGATTTTGAGACGTTGACCGCTGATTGATTTGAATAAAAAAACGCTACGGAGATCATTTTCTCGTAGCGTTTTTTTCTGAACTGCGTTAGGTTGTCGCTAAAATTGGCTAAACGGCGGCTTGCTGCGCCCCAAACGATGACGCCAGATTTTTTAAGGCCTCCGGATCGACGTCGGACAAAGCATCGAGCAGATCGACCGTCGGTTCAATGTTAGCGTCCTTCAGGGCTTTCTCCGGGTTTTCGGCCAGCGACTGGGCGAACCCTTCTTCTGTAAGAATTTTCCCAATTAAAAGCTGTAAATCAGCGCTCATGTTTATAAACCTCTTTCTCGTTCTCATATAGATGAAATAATTCATTAAAAAGATGGTAACACAGTCAACAGGGCAAAACAATGTGACTTTTGTCCCTCTCCGCGTCTGAAAAAGATTTAACCGTTTTCGTATTTTTGACCAAGAAATTAGACAAGATTTACAAGATTCACCGGATTGAAATTATGTTTTTGCATCTTGTATAGGCTGTTGTCTAAAAACCCTCGAACTGCGTAACGCCTATTTACACGGTTTCATTGTGGCTCGTGTTGTACATGGCGGCCAAACGCTTGGCCAGTACGCCGGCCATCTGCATGAGGATGGTGGGATGATCGTAGGCCAGCAGTTGCAGGTCGGCGTCGGTTAGCACGTAACATTTCGACGGCTCGACGGCGCGAACGGTGGCGTAGCGCGGATCTTCGGTAAAAAAGGCGATCTCGCCGAAGATTTCGTTGGGGTGGATTTCGCCAACTTTGGTGGGCCGTCCGGCCTGGTCAATCAAAACGTCCAATTTGCCTTCAATTAAAATGTACACGTCATCATTGCGCTCATTTTGCCAGATGACCGGCTCACCGGGGGCCAGCCGCACTAACGAGAAGCAGGCAATCAGTTTGAGCAGCACTTCGA
>JAGRCC010000554.1 GCA_020433785.1 Anaerolineae bacterium | reverse complement strand
CCGATCAAGTTCACCTTGCCCGGCCCAATGACGATGGTGGACACACTGTACGATGATTATTATCGCAGCCGGGAGACGTTGGCCTGGGAATTCGCCAAAATTTTGAACGAGGAAGCCCGCGAACTAGCCGCTGCCGGAGTGGATGTGATCCAGTTTGACGAACCGGCTTTCAACGTCTACTTTGATGAGGTGCGCGCGTGGGGCATCGCGGCTTTAGAACGGGCGGCCGAAGGGCTGCCGTGTAAAACGGCGGTTCACATTTGCTACGGGTATGGCATCAAAGCCAACAATGATTGGAAAAAGACACTCGGCTCCGAATGGCGGCAGTACGAAGAGTTTTTCCCGCTGCTGCAAGCCTCCACCATCGATCAGGTGTCGCTGGAGTGTCACAACTCACACGTACCCATCGAGTTGATTGGGTTGCTGAAGGGCAAAGATGTGTTGGCCGGGGCCATCGATGTGGCGACCGACCAGATCGAAACACCGGAAGAGGTGGCCGCCACTATCCGGCAAGCGCTCAACTATGTGGCCCCGGATAAGCTTTACCCCTGTACCAATTGTGGTATGGTTCCACTCAGCCGTGAGGCCGCTGTCGGCAAATTAAGGGCATTGGCCGCCGGTACGGCCATTGTCAGGCAAGAGTTGGCTGGTTATTAAATTCATATCGTCCTTCTTATTTCTCACTTTTTTCTATATTACACTATCATGAAGCTTATTAGATAACCACTCGACGATATTAAATTGCGAAGCGATTTTTAACGTGGGAGGATTTAAAGTCGCTTCCAAGGGGTAAGATCATTTATGGAGCAAGTATTCTCGTCCGATATAGAACAGGTTCTGATGGGGGGAGGGGAAGTGGGAGCCTTGATACGGACCATTGACTGGGCGGAGACGCCGGTTGGCTCCCCGGCAGAATGGCCGCAGAGTTTAAGGACCGGCTTAAGTATCTGTTTGGCCTCGCGCTACCCTATGCTGATTTGGTGGGGACCGGAGATGATCCAGTTCTATAATGATGCTTATCGGCCCATCTTGGGTGCGACCAAACACCCGCGTTCGATGGGCCAGCGGGGGTGGGAGTGCTGGGCCGAAATTTGGGACGTCATCGGCCCCATGGCCACCAGTGTCTTTGCCACCGGGCATGCCACCTGGTCCGACGACCTACTCCTGGTGATGGACCGGAACCGGTACATCGAGGAAACCTATTTTACCTTCTCCTACAGCCCCATTCGCGATGAGAGCGGCGGCATTGGCGGCGTATTAGTGACCTGCATCGAAACTACAGCGAGGGTGCTCAGCGAGCGGCGGCTGCGAACCCTACGCGATTTGGGCGCACAAGCCAGTGAAGGTAAAACCGCCGAGCAGGCGGCCGCCATCGCCGCCGGAATCTTGGCGCATAACCCCATTGATATCCCTTTTGCGTTGCTTTACCTCTTAGACACTCACGAGCAGGAAGCTCACCTGGTTGGCACGACCGGCGTCGGGCCCGGAACGCCGATTAGCCCGCTCGTCATGGCCATAGCCGGCTCAGATAGTGAGGCCGAGGCGTGGCCGCTGGCGCAAGTCAATCAAACCAGTGGGGCTGTCTTGGTCAATCATCTCGCCACCTGCTTTAGTTGTGTTCCCCCCGGCCCCTGGCCCGAACCCCCTCACACCGCCCTGATTTTGCCGATTGCGGCTCAAGGTCAAAATATGGCAACCGGCTATCTGGTCGCCGGGCTAAATTCGCGCCGGATTTTGGATGATGATTATCGAGGGTTTCTGGAACTGATAGCCGGCCATATGGCCACGGCCGTGGCTAACGCCCGTGCTTATGAAGCGGAACGCCAGCGGGCCGAAGCTCTGGCCGAACTGGATCAGGCCAAAACGACCTTCTTTAACAACATCAGCCACGAATTCCGGACGCCGTTGACGCTGTTGTTGGGACCGTTAAGAGATCTCTTAAACGGTAATCTAGGGCCCTTACTGCCGCAGCAAAGCGAGACATTAATACTGGCCCAGCGCAACTGCTTGCGCCTGCTCAAGTTAGTTAATACCTTGCTTGATTTTTCTCGAATCGAAGCCAAACGGATGCGAGCCTCATTTCGGCCGACCGAGCTGGCTACGTTTACAGCTGAACTCACCAGCGTTTTTCGTTCGGCGGTTGAACGGGCCGGACTGCGGCTGGTGATCGATTGCCCCCCTTTGGCTGAACCGATTTACATCGATCAGGAAATGTGGGAGAAGATCGTTCTCAACTTGCTGTCAAATGCCCTTAAATTCACTCACCAAGGGGAGATTGCGGTTAAGCTGCGGGCATGGCCTGACTATGTTGAGCTTACAGTATCCGATACAGGCACGGGCATTCCGGCTGATGAACTGCCTCATATCTTCGAACGATTCCATCGGGTGCGTGATAGTCGCGCTCGAACTTACGAGGGAACCGGTATTGGCTTGACCCTGGTTAGAGAACTTGTTCACCTTCACAGCGGTAATATCCACGTTGAGAGCGAGGTTGATCGAGGTACCACCTTTACCGTCCACATACCCACGGGAATCGCCCACCTGCCGTCCGGCCAGATTGAACGTCTGGCGGCGGCTATGCCGAACATGGAAACGGCTCAACCTTACGTTGAAGAAGTCCTCCACTGGCTGCCCGAGCCGGAGCTGTCGACCGCCCAAATTAGTCCAGAGGCTCAAATAGAGGTTCTGGATGGGGCCAGTCGGGCAGACCTGGTAACCGCGCTCAACGTGCCTGGAGCGCGCATTCTCTTAGTGGAGGATAACCTCGATATGGGCCGATATCTCCACCGCGTGCTGGCCGTTCATTGGACGGTAGAGCTGGTCAGCAATGGTGCGGCGGCTCTGACGGCCGCCCGGGTTAATGCCCCGGACTTAATTTTGTCTGATATTATGATGCCGGGTTTGGATGGCTTCGCGTTATTGCGCCAACTGCGGGCCGATCCGGCCACTCAAACTGTCCCGGTCATTCTCCTGTCAGCGCGAGCTGGAGAAGAGGCTGTTATCGAAGGGCTGCTGGCCGGCGCGGATGATTATCTAATTAAACCCTTTTCAGCCCAGGAACTGCTGGCCCGGGTGGGCGCCCAATTGGCCTTAACCCGGTTACGGCAGCAAATTAAAAATGAGTTGGCCGAACGCGCGCGTCTGGCTCTGTTACGGGCTGAGGTGTCAGAGCTGCTGGTCAGCAACAAGCCGCGCCGACCTGTGCTTCAGGGCGTTTGTGAAGCGCTAGTCTCCCATCTCGATTGTGCCTTTGCCCGCATCTGGATTTTGAATTCGGTTGAAGATATGTTGGAACTCCAGGCCAGCGCCGGTATCTACACTCATCTCGATGGAGAGCATAGCCGGGTGCCAATGGGATCTTTCAAAATCGGACGGATTGCTGAGTTGGGTAAGCCCCATTTATCAAATGACGTCGCCAATGATCCAAATGTTGGTGATCCAGCCTGGGCTAAGCAGGAAGGCTTGGTGGCCTTTGCCGGCCATCCGCTCATTGTTCACAAGCGGGTGGTGGGCGTGATGGCTTTATTCTCTCGCTATGTCTTATCAGACAATGTCTTCAGCGAACTCAAACCGCTTAGTCAGGCCGTTGGTCAGTTCCTTGATCGCAAGCTGTCCGAGGAAGCGTTGCAGGAAAGCGAAGCCCGGTTTCGCAATATGGCCGACAACGCTCCGGTAATGATTTGGGTCACGGAGTTGGATGGAACGTGTACTTATATTAGCAAAACCTGGTATGAATTTACCGGACAAACGCCCCAAACCGCGCTGGGGTTTGGCTGGTTCGAAGTCGTTCATCCCAACGACCGCCAGATCACGGAAAAATCGTTTTTGGAGGCTATAAAAAAACACCAGCCTTTTCGGCTGGAGTATCGCCTTCGCCGTAACGATGATGAATATCGCTGGATGCTTGATTCGGCCTCGCCCCGGTTAAATTCGGAAGGGGAGTTTTTGGGCTACATCGGCTCGGTTATTGATATTCACGAACGCAAAGAGGAGGAGAAAGCCAAACGTTTGTTGGCTGAGATGCGCGAGCGGAATCGGCTAGGCCAGGAGCTTCACGATACCGTGGCTCAGGCTTTAGGCTATATCAATCTAAGAATGGGGACTGTTCTGGCGAATCTGAGCAACGAGAATCGGGAGACGATCATCACCGATCTACAAGAGGTGAAGCAGGTTATCGGCGAAACATATACCGATGTGCGAGAAGAGATTTTTAACCTGAGAGCCAAAATTCAGTCGAATATGAGCTTTATGGAACTGCTGGAACGCTATGTCGATAAATATCAACGCTTTTACCATTTGGATATTCAACTGGTCCAAGCCGCCGATCCGGCGTTGTTTGTCTTTCCCCCTGAAGTGACGTCTCAGCTGGTGCGCACCATCCAAGAGGCTTTGATCAATATTCGGAAGCACGCTCATGTCAAAACGGCCATTATTCGGCTGGCTCAAGAGGATGACTCGCTGTGCATCATCGTTGAAGATCAAGGCCAGGGTTTCGATCCCGTCGAAATCAACAAAAAAACGGCCAGCTTTGGTTTATCGATCATGCGTGAACGTATAGAAAGTGTGGGCGGTATGCTGCGAGTTGAAACAGCCCTCGGTCAGGGTACGCGGGTCTATATCAACTATAAGTAAGAACAGACATAGCGTTTTTGCCGTGTCGCCTTGAGGAGTTATTTTGGTTATGATATACTTACTAAATGTGGTCACGTTACAAGGCGCTTGTTACCGATGATGATCGGCTTATCAGGAAACTCTGCCAGTTCGTTTTAGAAAAGCAAGGTTTAGTTGTTCAGTTTGCGGAAACGGGACAAGCTACGTTTCAGGCGTTATCAAACGCAAGCTATGATTTAATCCTCCTTGATATTGATTTACCTGATATCGATGGCCTGACGGTGCTGGACCACGTTACCTCCCAATATCCCCAGATTAGCCCGATTATGATGACCGGCTACGCCACCCTTGAAGCCGCCGTTCGCGCTCAGGAATTGGGCGCTGAGGGGTTTCTGCTCAAGCCCTTCAATGATGTAAAGTTGGTGCAGATGGTGCGGCAGGTGCTTGATCGCCGCCAACTGCGTGAAGATTACACCCAGCTTCAAACCGCGATGCAGACCGAAAAATTGGCTGCGCTGGGCCGGCTAACCGCTTCGCTGGCCCATGAAATCAACAATCCTCTCCAAGCCCTACGGAGCGGCTTGCGGCTGCTTAGCCGGCCTCAGCTCGACGAGGCCAAACGACAGCACTATGTCGCCACACTGGCCCAAGAAGTCGAACGCCTCATTACGCTTACCCGGCAAACGCTCGATTTTGCCCGGCCTGGTCAAGCCGGCCGACAGCCAACCGATCTCAATGAGTTGCTGCGAAATACCTTGGCCTTGGTTGGTAAACAATTGCAGCAGAAACGGATCGAGGCCAAGGTTACGCTCGCTGTCGGTTTGCCGTTGGTTAAAGTGACGCCGGATCACATCAAACAAGTCTTGATTAACTTAATTCTCAATGCGATCGATGCCATGTCGAATGGCGGGTTATTGAACCTAACCACGGCCTATTTACCGGATAAAAATCAATTTGTGATTAGGGTCCAGGACAGCGGTGGCGGCATGTCGACTGAAGTCATGGCCCAACTCTTTGAGCCGTTTTTTTCGACCAAGGAGACCGGTACCGGCCTGGGGTTGTCGATCAGTTACGCCATCATCGAAGCGCATGGGGGTCGCATTGAGGTTCAGAGTACGCTGGGTGTAGGGAGTATATTTTCTATCTGCTTACCTGCCAGCAACGAACTGGAAGATGACCATGAACCAGCCTGACACCCGAAAAATTTTGATCGTTGATGATGAGGCTAGCCTGCGTTTATTCCTCAGCGAGGAATTGACCGAAGAGGGGTACCAGGTTTTTACCGCAGCTAACGGGCACCAAGCCCTGACACTCCTCAGTCAGCACCCCATCGACCTAGCCATTGTTGATTTGCAGATGCCAGGGATTAACGGCCTGGAACTGATGGCGGCTATCGAGCAAATGGCCGATCCGCCGGAGCTGATTATGCTAACCGCCCACGCCAGCTTGGAAACATCAATTGAAGCAATGCGGCTTGGTACGAGCGATTTTTTACTAAAACCGTATGAAATAGAGGAACTGCTCGAGGCTATCGAGCGGGTCATGAAACGACGTCAGCTTAAGTTACAACAACGTCTGGCGGCTCGGCTACTGGCTGAGAGCTTTGGTGTAACCCCCGCGCCGGCGAAACCCCAGCCGGACTTCACTAAGCCAAAGCCAACTCCGCCCACTCGGCTTGAAGTGCGATCGTTAGCCGTGGAGTGGGAAACAATGGTCGTTAGCAAAAACGGTCGCACCCTATCGCTCAGCCCCACCGAATTTCGCCTGCTAACGACATTGATGAAACACCCTGATCAACCGTTAACCTTTCAAGAACTGGCCGACCTCGTTCACGGCCAGACGGTTGATGCTTACCAGGCCCGTGATTTACTCAAAAGCCACCTGGGACGACTGCGTCGAAAATTGGGCCAGGCTCCGGATGGGGGGGCGTACATCATCAATGTTCATAGTGTTGGCTATAAATTCGCAACAGAATGAACTCCCCTTTATTAACAGGCATTTCCTCGATTTGCCCCAGCTTTCAATACCCCCTAACCGCAGACCACCGACAACAGACCGTCGATTTTCCCCGAGTACGCCTTTTTTTCGGCGGTCGGCTAGCCGTGGTCTGTCAAATTAACATTATCGTTTTGTCAAATTATTAACGCGTATGCCCCACAAAAGCCGTCATTGCTTTCATTTTGGACCTTAATTGGGCCAAAATAGTCCCAACCCTGGGTCATCCTATTTACCTGAAATCAGTTATAGTGTAGACAATCATAACTACGTGACACTCACTTATTAACTGATTTTCAATCATATCTAAAGGGACGACCTATGATAAAGCGAATTCTCATCGTCGATGACAATCCTGATATTCTCCTGGTATTAACCAAATATTTAGCCCTGATAGGGCCTGATTTCCAGTTTGAAGTCAGTGAGTCCGGAACGGAGGCGCTCACTTTGGGCCAGATCCGACCCTTTGATTTGGTCATCTCTGACTATGTCATGGGTGATCTGGATGGCCTGCAATTGGCCTCTAAACTCAGACAGCGGCAGCCGGGGCTGAAGTTCATCTTAATGAGCGGCGGCGACGAGGGCAGCCTGGCTCAAAAGGCCGCTGAAGCGGGCTTAAACAGCTTTATCAAAAAACCATTCACATTGGCGACGGTCCAAGAGACCATCCGTACCGTTATGAATAGTTAACGGTATTGAAAGATAGACCAAAATTTAATTCTTATGCATCACTCGTCTAGGCAAAGGAGTAAAACTATGAAATGGACAATCGGAAATAAAATCCTGGCTAATGTTGGGGTGGTCGTGCTCATGCTGATCATCATCGTTAGCCTGAACTGGAATCTAACGAATAATAGCGTCAAGGCCGCTGAAATGGCGCGGGATAAAGGGTATGCGGGTGCCGCACTGGCGGCCGACATCAAGTATGACGTTAACCAGGTGTGGCAGTGGCTGACCGATATCAGCGCCACCCGGGGTGCTGAAGGCTTTGACGACGGCTTTGACGAAGCGGAGAAATACGCCCAGCAGTTTCGTGAAAATGTGGCGGCGCTGGCCGAACTGTATCCGGAAAATCAGCAGACGCTGGACGCATTAAGCGAATCGTTCGAGGCGTTCTATGCCAAGGGACAGTGGATGGCTCAAGCCTATATTGATGGTGGGCCGGAACTGGGCAATCCGGCGATGGAAGAGTTTGACGCCTATGGCGAAGACATCACGACCCGGGTGGACACCCTGGTCACCGAAATGAACGCGGAAGCCGCCGCCGCTCTTCAGACAGCGATAGACAAGAACCACGCAAGCCAAACCATCGGCTTAATTGTGGCCGGCGTGGCGGTTGTTTTGGCCGTAGCGATATCCTTATTCTTATCCCGCGCAATTACCAACGCGGTCAATATAGTGGCTGACGCTGCGGTGGGTATTGCTGATGGGGATTTGAATCAGCACATCGAGGTCAAGAGCAACGATGAATTGGGCGTTATGGCCTCAGCCTTTCAGAAAATGATAGACTACCTGCATGAGATGGCCCAGGCGGCAGATAGTTTAGCTCAAGGCGACTTGTCCGTCGAAATTCGACCGCGCTCTGAACGGGATACGCTCGGTCTGGCTTTTCATCAGATGTTCGTCAACCTGCGCGGCTTGGTTCAACAAATATCCGAGAACGCAGCCAACGTCGAGCTGGCCTCAAGCCAACTGAGAGGCGCTGCCCATCAGAGCGCCCAAGCGACCACCCAAATTGCTAATACCATGCAGCAAATTTCCCACGGCTCTAGCCGGCAGTCGGGCAGTATCAATCACGCGGCCTCCGCCGTAGCTCAGACCAATCATGCGGTTGAGGGTGTGGCTCAAGGCGCGCAGGAACAGGCCACAGCCATCACTCGCGGCGCGATGATGGCCGGCCAAATTGCCCAAACCATTGAGCAGATAGCCCAAGGGGCTGAAGCCGCCGCGAATAAGGGGGCTCACTCCAGCCAAACCGCTCAGACCGGCGCGCAGACTGTTCAACACGCCATCGAGGCCCTAAACAGCATCAAATTAGCTGTTGGGTTAGCCAGTGACAGAGTTACAGAAATGGGACATCTATCGGGCCAGATTAGCGGCTTTGTCGAAACCATTGACGATATTGCCTCGCAAACCAATCTACTGGCTCTCAACGCGGCCATCGAAGCCGCCCGCGCCGGCGAACAAGGCAGAGGCTTTGCCGTTGTGGCCGATGAGGTCCGTAAGCTGGCTGAAAAGTCGGCGGGGGCCACCAAAGAGATTGTTGAACTCATTCGCAACATCCAAAAGCGGGTCACCGAAGCCGTCCAGGCGATGGCCCAAAGTTCCGTCGAGGTCAACAACGGCGCTACCCAGGCCGAGCAAGCCGGTCTGGCCTTAACCAGCATCCTTGAACTGATTGAAGGGATGCAGCAAGATGCCATCGACGCCGTCAGTTTGGCCCAACAAGCCCGGGCCGCCGGTGAGGAACTCAGCAGCACCATGGACAGCGTCTCGGCCGTGGTCGAAGAGAATACCGCCTCCACTGAAGAGATGGCCGCCACCTCGATGGTAGTTCAAGAAGAAATTGAGGCGATTGCCGGCGTTAGCCGAGAAAATTCGGCCCTGATCGAAGAGGTCAGCGCCGCGACGGAAGAAATGAGTGCTCAGGCCGAAGAAGTGACCGCCTCAGCTCAATCGATGACTGAGATGGCCGAACAGTTGCGCCAGGCCGTGGCTCAATTCAAGGTGGCGGCCGACGCTAAGGCCGCTCAGTCAATTTCCTCTCCTCAGTTTCAGGCGATCCATCAGCCGTTCGTTAACGGACGCTACCAAATCACGGTCAATGGTAACTAAAATTTGGCCCAGAATTGGGCCTTTTTTGGCTCAATTCTGGGTTCTTCAGTAACCAAAACTGCTGATATACTGACCATCAAAGTATGGAACTGCATTACTCAAAACATCAAAGAGGTAAGAAAATGAACCTATCATCTTTACCCCAATCTGAAATAAAAAATCGCTTTAGCAGCTTCAATTCGATCCAAACCAAGCTCCTTGGCTTTTTCCTGGTGTTGTCACTGCTGCCGCTGCTGGCCATTGGTATTTTCTCCGATTGGGAGAGTCAACATGCTTTACATACAGATGCCACCCACGAACTGGTCACTTTAGCCAATATTCAAGCCGACGAGATTAACTCCTGGCTGGATGATCGCCTGAGAGAGATGAAGTTTGTTGCCGGTTCGGGTGAGGTTCAATCGCTGAACCATGATAGGATTAAAGAAGTCGCTGACCTGTTCAGCCAAGAATACCCTCAATATGAGGATCTCTTCATCACCGGCCGGGATGGGATGACGATTTTTCATAGTACGAGCGATACGTCGGTAGACCTAAGTGAGCGAGATTATTTACAAAGGGCCTTAAAAGGCGAGCCAAATATTTCCGACGCCCTTATATCTAAGTTTAGCGGACATGTGGTTGTCGTAGCTGCCGCGCCCATTACCGTCGACGGTCAGGTTGTCGGTGTAGTTGGCGGTACGCTGCCAACGGTAGACCTCGCCGAACTGTTGGCTCATGCCCGAACGGGCCAGAGTAGTGAAGCCTATTTAGTTAATCGCGATGGTTATATGATTACCCCTTCCCGGTTTACCGACGATTTGATAGCGCAGGGGTTGATCAAAGAACGAACTGAACTGGAATTCAAGGTGAATACGATAGGCACCCAAGAGGCGCTGGCCGGTAAGTCAGGCTTTGGTGAATATCCGGACTATCGCGGTCAGCCGATTCTGGGCGCTTATACGCCCATTGAGCAGATGAACTGGGGTCTCCTGGTTGAAGTCGATAAAAGCGAAGCTTTGGCATCAGCTTACAAAATGCGAAATCTGGGTCTGCTGGTGGGTTTGATTACAACGGTCATCGTGGTGGGTGCCGCCTTGTTTGTCGCCCGCAAAGTGACGCAGCCGATTTTAAGAATGACTGAAGCGGCCCGCCGTCTGGCGACCGGTGATGTCAATCAGTCCGTCGAAATTACGAGCAAGGATGAACTCGGTGTCATGGCCTCGGCCTTTCAGGAAATGATGGCCTATATGCAGGAGATGACCACAGCCGCCCAACGTCTGGCGAAAGGCGATCTGACGATGAATATCCAGCCGCGCTCCGGGCAAGATACGCTCGGCCTGGCCTTTAGTCAGATGCTCGATAACCTGAACGGTTTGGTTCAACAGATAGCTGAGAACGCGACTAGCGTCGAACAGGCCTCAAGCCAACTCAGTGGAGCGGCTAACCAGAGCGCCCAAGCCACCGACCAAATTGCCGCCATCATGCAGCAAATTGCCCAAGGCTCTAGCCAGCAGTCAGATAGCATCAATCACACGGTCTCCGCCGTAGCTCAAACCAACCAAGCGATTGAGGGTGTGGCTCAAGGCGCTCAGGAGCAGGCCACAGCCGTTACCCGCGGGGCGATGATGGCCAACCAAATTGCTGAGACCCTTCAGCAGATAACCCAAGGGGCTGAAGCCGCGGCGAATAAAGGGGCTCACTCCAGTCAAACCGCTCAAACGGGGGCGCAGACGGTCCATCAAGCGATCAAGGCTCTGGACAGCATTAAATTGTCGGTTGGGCTGGCCAGTGAGAAAGTAACAGAGATGGGCCACCTCTCCGGACAGATTAGTGGGATTGTGGAAACCATTGACGATATTGCCTCGCAAACCAACTTGCTGGCGCTCAACGCCGCCATCGAAGCGGCCCGGGCCGGCGAACACGGTAAAGGCTTTGCCGTGGTGGCCGATGAGGTGCTTAAGCTGGCCGAAAAGTCGGCCACGGCCACCAAAGAGATCGTTGAACTCATTCACAACATTCAGAATAGAGTCACTGAAGCCATCCAAGCGATGGCGCAAAGTTCCATTGAGGTCAACAACGGCGCTACCCAGGCTGAGCAAGCCGGCCAGGCCTTAACCAACATTCTTGAACTGATTGAAGGCATGCAGCAAGACGCCACTGACGCCGTCAAATTAGCCCATCAGGCTCGCGCCGCCGGTGAGGAACTGAGCCATACGATGGACAGCGTCTCAGCCATAGTCGAAGAAAACACGGCCTCGACGGAAGAAATGGCCGCCACCTCCATTGTGGTTCAAGAAGAAATTGAGGCGATTGCCGGCATTAGCCGAGAGAATGCCGCGATGGTCGAAGAGGTCGGCGCCGCCACGGAAGAGATGAATGCGCAAGCCGAAGAAGTAACCGCCTCGGCCCAAACTTTGGCTGAGATGGCCGGACAGTTGCGGGATGCTGTCGCTCAATTCAAGGTGACGGCGACCGCTCAGGTCGAATACAAGCCGGTTATTCCTAGCCCATCAGACCGGCCTCAGTTCATCTATCAGCCGTACACCAATGGTCATCATGAGCGAGTGATGAACGGCCACTAAAACTTGCCCTCTAGGGTTTTCGCAAAAATCAGGTGACAGTTACTTTAGTGACTGTCACCTTGTCACCTTTATGACCCAGAATTGGGCCACTTTTGGGCCACTTCTGGGTCAACTTTTGATCAGAAACGACGATATAGTAAGTAGTAACAACCAGACACAACCATTTTTTCAGGCTCAACTATTATGAAAGCGAGTGTTAATCGATGCCAAATCTAGCCGAACAGTATTACCTCAATGATACCAATCTCAACTTACGTAGGGAATTCATCCAACTTTCTTTCGATAAAATTCAGATTCTTAAGCAGTTAGCCGGTTGGGCTAATGGTATAGCCGCACCCTTGGCCCGGGATTTCTATAACCATCAATTTGCCTTTGCTCCCACCCGCGCCTTTTACGAAGCGTATGCCCGGCAAAAACAGATACCGCTAGAAAAGGTACGCCAACATCTGGAGCAGGTCCAGGCTGAATACTTCCGCCAGATCTTTCAGGAAGCGGTTACAGGGGATTACGGCCCCGCTTACTTTGAAAAACGGCTCAAGATTGGCCGCCTCCATAACACCATCAACCTGCCGCTTAAATGGTATCTGGGTAGTTACTGTCTATATCAAACCCTAGTGCATAAATATCTGGTGCGCCGGTATTGGTATCGGCCCGGCTGGCGGGCCAAGGCTGAACAGGCCATCTTTACGGTGTT
>JAGRCC010000553.1 GCA_020433785.1 Anaerolineae bacterium | reverse complement strand
GCTTATTTAAGAAGAAAGAGGCAACATCGTGACAACGTCATTCATTGAAGGAGTTTTAACCGGATCGATTCAATCCAGCACGTCGGTGCTGTACGCCGCGCTGGGTGAAGTCATCGTGGAGCGGGCCGGGGTGATCAATCTGGGCGTCGAAGGCTCGATGCTGATGGGCGCGGTGTCCGGCTTTATGGTGGCCAAAGAAACGGGCAGCGCCGGATTCGGCGTTGTAGTTGGGGCGCTGGTGGCCGGGGTGTTCAACCTGATTTTGGCCTATCTGGTGGTGACGCGCAAGGCCAACCAACTCGCCAGCGGGCTGGCGTTGATGTTTTGCGGCCTGGGCTTGAGCGCCCTGATCGGCAAGCCCTACGTCGGCCAGATGATCGACGGCCTCGACCCGCTGCCCATTCCGGTGCTGTCGCAGATCCCTGTCATCGGTCGCATCTTGTTCAACCACGATATCTTAATCTACCTGATGCTGCCGCTGGCCCTACTGGTCTGGTGGGTGCTGTTTTACACCCGCTGGGGGCTGTCGCTCCGGGCAGTCGGCGAAGATCCGACCGTGGCCTTTGCCGCCGGCTTGCGGCCCAAGCTGATCCAGTACCAGGCCGTCTTCATCGGCGGGCTGTTTGCCGGTTTAGGCGGGGCGCACCTGTCGCTGGCCTACGCCCAGATTTGGAACGAGGGCATGACCTCCGGGCGCGGGTTCATCGCCGTGGCGCTGGTCATCTTCGCCTCGTGGCATCCGCTCAAAGCCGTCGCCGGGGCGCTGCTGTTCGGCGGGGCGCTGGCCTTCCAGCTTCAGCTTCAAGCCCGCGGCGCAGAAATCTCGCCGTTTTTGCTCGATATGATACCCTATCTGCTGACGCTGGGCGTGCTGCTGTTTATGCGCAATCGCAAGAATGCCATGCCTCAGGGGTTGAAGGTTGTGTTCGAGGGAACGAGTTAAGCTTTGGGGAAATTACGGCTTAAACGGATTTTTGATGGTCAGGGTATCCGAGACATACAACCCATCATGCATATCTTCAGAATACAAAATCTCACAACCCGCCGACAAAGCCGTAGTTACAATGAGGCTGTCCCAGTAGG
This sequence comes from Anaerolineae bacterium, assembly GCA_020433785.1. The sequence continues at coordinate 977 of JAGRCC010000553.1, read as the reverse complement.
AAAGGCTATAGATTTGCCGGATGCGAGAGGCATTGATCAAAATTTCTTGGCTAAAATCAATCACCGAATAGTTGCTATAAAACGCAGCAATAAGCGTCTCGATTTCCGACTCAGGAAAATTACCCTTTCTCAGAAGGTTGACACAGACTTCATTGATAACTTGCGTGCTAATCACCAGGTCGTGGCCTTGAATTATCCGCTTGGCCGTTTCGTGTTTGAGGCTATCTTGCGAGTCGATAAATCCATAGAGCCAGATATTGGTATCAACAAAACAAAGTGTAGCTGTTTGTTCAGCTTCGCTCATAAATCTCAGCTCTAGGAATAGGCTCAAAGTCGGCGATCTTTAGGGGCGAGTCAAGAAGCTTGCCAATGATATCAGAACGCTCTCGCTTATCTTCAGCCAAGATAATCACTTTGACATTTTCCTGCAATTTGTCTCGATATTCAGGAGGGATTTCAATCACACCATTTTTTACCGTAGCGCGAAACTCAACTGCGTACATATTATCAATCTCCAACAGTAAAACGTCCGTTTCAAGGTTAAGAACCGATCATAACACATTATCGCGTTTTTCTTACAAAAAGTAAATTCTAATGGGTATTTAGCGGATAATCCGCTCTTAAAAGTTCACCAAAATTAGACAGGAGGAGTATTTGATGTTCAAGAAAACAAACGGTTCCATCGTTTCATGGTTTTTGTTGGTCTTTATTGTGGCCGTCTTGACCGGCTGCGGATCGTCGGCTCCGGCCGCGGCTCCGGCCGAAGCCCAGGCGGCCGATGGCGATGCAGCCGCCGAGGAGTTTGTGGTTGGCGCACTGCACGTCGGCTCGATTAGCGACGCCGGCTACAACCAGGCCCACCACGACGGCCTGGTCGAAATGACCGAGGCTCTGCCCAACGTCAAACTGGTTGAAGCCGAGAACGTGCCGGAAAGCGCCGACGCCGAGCGCGTGATGGAAAACATGATCAACCAAGG
>JAGRCC010000552.1 GCA_020433785.1 Anaerolineae bacterium | reverse complement strand
TGTTGAGCATTTGCATCAACCGGTAACGATAAGTTTCAACGGTTTTGGTCGATAGATAAAGCAGCTTGGCAATTTCGGCACTGGATTTGCCTTCAACCACCAATTGCAGCACTTCCCGTTCGCGGGGGCTGAGCGGGGCTAGGGGGTTATCGATCTCTTTTTTTTCCAGCTGGTGCAGTTGGTCTTTTCCAATTTGCTCTGCCACCTTGCGGCTCAGATAGCGGCGACCGTTAGTGACCGAGCGAATAGCCGTGATCACTTCACTGCTGGCCGAGCCTTTCAACAAGTAGCCCATTGCCCCGGCCTGTAACGACCAGAGGACATGCTTGGTTGAAGCATGCATTGATAAAACGATGACCCGACTATCGGGGCAGGTTTCCAGAATTTGGCGCGTGGCTTCGATGCCGTTTAGCTTGGGCATCGTAATATCCATTACAATCACGTGGGGACATGCCGTTGTGGCATGATGAACCGCATCAAGCCCGTTATCCACTTCCCCAATGACTTCCAAATCCGATTGAGCATCGATGACCAGCCGCAAGCCGTCACGGACAACCGGGTGGTCATCGGCCAGTAAAATTGTGATTTTCATCGTGGTATTTCAATCATCACGCGCGTTCCCCGGTTCAGGTGGCTTTCAATGGAGCAGCGGCCGTTTATGGACTTGGCTCGTTCGGCCATAGTGAGCAGGCCAAACGAGGCGGGTGACGATGTTTGGTGTTCAACATCAAAACCGAGGCCATTGTCGGTAATCGTCAGCCGGATAGCGCTGGCCTCAGCTTCAACTGTGAGTAAAACCCGAGTAGCTTGGGCGTGATCAATGACATTATTCAGGGCTTCTTGAGCAATTCTAAAAACCACACTCTCCACCGCAGCCGGCAGCCGAGGGGCAAAGTAGGCCGGTTGCACGGTAATTTCCAGGCCGGTTTCTTGGGCCAGATGGCCGGCATACCAATCGAGCGCCTCAATTAGCCCGTATTCATCTAACATGGGCGGACGCAGTTCGGTGACAATTTGGCGGATGCGGTCGGTGGTTTGCTCTACCAGGTTAAGCGTTTCGCTGAGATATGTCCGCACAATTTCAATTGGCGGATTAGACTCACCGAGCTGAGAGTGAATGAAATCCAACGTAAACCCAATCGCGGTAACGTTTTGACCAACCTCATCGTGCAGGGCGCGGGCCAACTGGCGGCGCTCAATCTCTTGGGCTTCGGCCAGGTGGGCAACTAAGGTCGAAAACATGGGCGTGGCCGTCTCGTTGTCTGACAGATTTTCGTCTTGATGAGACTCAATTGATTTTTTTGATAGTAAAGAGTTATTATCGGCCATAGGGTCTAAAACGAAACAGCTCATCCAAAAATAGACTTTTTCATCTTTTTACTCAAATAAATTTTTCCGTTCAGCACATCTTGAATGGCTTGTGAGATCAACTGAATGCGCTGTTTCATAATATAACCGCGGGCTCCGGCTTGAATAGCTTTTTGAGCATAAAACGACTCTTCGTGACCGGAGATAATCAAGGTTAGCAGTTCCGGATATAGACGTTGTAACTGCTCGATGAGTTCAATCCCACTCACACCGTCCAGCGAGACATCAATTAAGGCGAGATCCGGTTTACATTCGGGGATCTTTTGCAGCGCTTCCGCAGCGGTGGCGGCTAGCCCGCATAATTCTAAATTTGGCTCACGGTCTATGAGGGCGGCATAAGCCTGCCGCATGGCTAAATGATCTTCTACAATAAAGACACGATATTTTACCGGTCGATTTAACATCTTTGTTTGCTCGATCAAAGTTGAATAGGCTGTTGCGGTATAGTAATGGTGGTGGTTGTCCCTTGACCTGAACGAGATTTGATGTCAAGGTTGCCCCCAAAAAGATTTAATCTTTCTTTGATACTGTATAAACCAAAGGCATCTTTTTTTTCTGGTTTATTGAGTATGGCCGAATCAAAACCGGAGCCTTTATCAATAACTTGGATTTTAATCAGATCGCCTTCCGTAAAATATTTTAGCCGGACCTGGTTAACTCCGGCGTGTTTGACGACGTTAAATAATAGTTCCCGCACCATTTGAAAAATCAAGATGCGCAGATCATCATTTTTAACGTTACAGTTTTCTTCCCCGTCAAGGTTAACCTCAAGGTTATGTCGCTGTTCCATTTGGCCGGCCAGCCAGGCGAAGGCTACATCTAGCCCATCGCCTTTAAGCAAAGGCGGGCTTAAATCCACGCTGAGCGTCCGGATTACATCCAGTGCTTGATCGATAAGATTCTCGATCTCTTCGATATGAGCCTGTCCGGCCGCTTGCTGTTCCGGTTGAAGATCGGTATTGAGGAGCAGCACTCTCACATGCAGGCCGTGCAGAATTTGTTGTAGGTTATCGTGCAATGTTTGGGCAATCCGCCGGCGCTCTTGCTGCTGAGTCAGGGTTAGAGCTAAGGCTAGTTCGCGAATTTGCTGGTTTTGTTTTTCCAACGTGGCCGCTTGCTCGGCAACTTGACGCTGTTTTTCCTCTACGTTTCGTTTGAGCGCCACCTTTTCAATGGCGTTCGTAATAGCATGATCCAGATTAGTCGGAGTCACGTGTCGTTTGACAATGTAGTCATGGGCACCCAATTTCATAAGGTTAATGATAATATCCGGATTTTCTTCAATGGTGAGCAAAATAACGGGCAGGTTATGGGCCAGCAAGTCTGGTAAGATATCAATACCATTTACATCTGGCAAGCGATAATCAAGTAGCACTACATCAAATGGTTTATTAAGGGCGGCTTTGAGTCCGATGCGGCCCATGGTCGCCGTTTCAACACTGTACTTGGAGGACAACGCCCGGCAGGTTGCCTCACGATCAACCTCATCATCTTCAATCAGCAGCACTTTAATGGTCGGCTGGGTCATATCTCGTCTCTCTAGGTGGAAATTCTACAGTACGCCAGTAAGTTTCCAGCAAGGCGGTTACATTGGCAAAGTTACGACCGGCCCTGGCCTTGATCATATATCCAGCCACATTTTGCTTATAAGCCGCCCATTTATCTTCATCCCGATCTGATGTGGTTAAAACAAAGACAATACTATGCTTAAGCTTTTCATCCTGACGAAGATGTTGTAAAAATTCAATACCATTCATTTTAGGTAAGTTTAGATCCAGCAAGATTAAATAGGGCGAAGAAATCGACGGTCGGCCGCCGTTTCCGCGCAGTGTCTGGAGCGCCTCATGGCCATCGGTCACAATTGTCAACGGATTGTCAATTCTCTTACGCCTAAAGGCCCGTACAATAGCTTCGGCATCGATTTCGTCATCTTCAACCAGCAAAATATGGATCAGATTGGTTGACATAGCTGTCGTCTCCATTAGCTACTCGTGCCGCCCCTCTTTGGGCCAGATAAAATGAAACGTGGACCCTTTACCCGGCTCAGACTCAACCGAGACCTTACCCCCGCGTGCTTCTACAATTTTCTTGACAATAGCTAAGCCCATACCACTCCCGCCCCCGGCATCTTTAGGTTGCAAGGTTTGGAAGATTTGAAAAATACGCTCATGATGACTTTTGTCGATACCAGGGCCGTCATCCTTAATAAAAAACTCGGTGCCCTGCTCCGACTCCTGGGCAATGATTTCAATATGCCCATCCGTGCGCTGGTGATGTTTAATGGCGTTGTCGATTAAATTTCTTAAGACCATTTCTAACAACATCCGGGCCGTGAGCAAAGTAGGCATATTGTCTGATACGGTAATGGTAAAACCTTCGGGTGGGGATAGAATGGTCAGTACATTGTTAACGAGCACACCGGTATCGACCTCTTCGGCCTCACTACTCTCGCGACCGGCACGCGAGTAATCTAACAAGTCATTAAGCAACCTCTCCATGCGACTGACACGATCTCGCATTTTTTCCAAATGTTCTTTGGACGCCGTGGAGAGGGAGTCGGCAGCATCTTCAGAAATCCATGTGGCCAAATTGTCAATTGCCCGGAGCGGTGTTTTAAGATCATGCGAGGCTACATAGGCAAACTGATCCAGGTCATTAATAATGCGGGTCAACTCTTCGGTGCGTTTAGTAACGCGTTGTTCCAATGTTTCATTGAGTTCTTTTAGACGCTGTTGATTGGTTTGTAAGGCTGTTTCAAATTCTTTGCGTTTGGTAACATCAGAGGCCATACTAATGACTAAGCGGCGGTTCTGTTCATCCATTCCCAAGGGGGCTGAACTAAAATGCCAAATTCGACGGTGTCCTTCTTTAGTGGTTAACTCAAATTCCCCTTCATCGATGCGCTGATCCAATTCAAACAGCTTTGTAATACCATTTAAAACGCGCTGTCTAAAGACGGTGTCATTATATACGTGATTAACCCAAGCCTCAATTGTGGAGATATCTTCAAAGGTATAGCCGGTTAAGTCGCTCACAATACTGCTAATCATCACGATTTCGCCATCTTCGGCGTGAATGAGAATGGGGAATGGGGCATCCAGGATCGCTCGCCGAAAACGCAGTTCGCTTGCCTCCAGTGCTTGCCGGGCCTTTTTTATCTCCGTAATCTCTTGCATAACGGTGTTGATGCCAATAATTTGCCCGGCTTCATCTTGGAGCGGCGAATACGAGGCCAGCCAATCGCGCTCTACGCCCGGTTGGGCCGGCGTTGTCCCGTGCAGTTCTACATCTAAAACCTGCTCACCGGCGATAGCCCGGTCAATGTAAGGGGTGGTCAATGAGGTCATTTCCGGAAATAGCTCCATAGCCGCCCGGTCCAGATGTTCCGCTACCGATAACCCGTTAATTTCAGCTAATCGCTCATTGATACGGACGTAACATAGGTCTTTATCGATAAAGGCCAAACCTACCGGCGCAGTGGCATAAATGGCCTCAATTTCAGATAACTGCTGTTGTATTGTTTCCCGATTTTGCCGAATCGCTTCATCGGCCTGGCTGCGTTCCAGGGCGTCGGCGATGATATTGGCTACGGCCAAAATGAAGTTAATGTCGTCTTGCGAAAAAACACGGAGCGTTTTACTATGGGCACCAAGCACGCCGTACGGTCGCTCAGTACCGTTAATGACCACGCTAATCCCACTTAAAACGCCATGTTCGATGAGTAAATGCGATGAGTTGAAGCGTGTTTCCTGGGATAAATCGGCCACTATCACCGGTTTGTTAGAAACCAGGGCAAAACCTGCCTGCGAATTTTTATCACCCTCTACGATTATCCGGCCGACATAGCCGTCTTTCCAGCCTACGCCGGCCTTAAGCAAAAATTGCTCTGAATCCGGTTGAAGTTCCAACACTTTACAAAATTCCACTTCCAAAGCTTGAGCCACCTGGCGAGTGGCTTCTTGCATTAGGTTCGACAGCGCCACGCCGGCCAAAGCAATATGCCCTAAATTGGCCACAGCAGCTTGCTGGCGGACGCGCTGTTGCAAATCATTTTCAATCCGTTTTAAATTTGTCACATCCACAAACGTCATCACCACACCGTCGATTTTATCTTTGATAGTGCGGTAGGGTAACAATTTGGCCATGTAATAGCGGTTGTCTTTTGTTTCTACCTCACGCTCAATGGTTGTTAGCGTTTTCAAAACACGCTCGACATCATCAGCCAGCGTATCGGTTTTAAGTTTATGAGAGAGATGATCAAAGGGCCGGCCAATATCCGCGGTAATAATATTGAAAAGTTCGGCGATTCTTGGCGTAAAGCGTTTTATTTGCAAACAATTATCCAGAAAAAGCGTGCCAATATCGGTAGACCCCATTAAATTTTGGAGGTCGCTATTGACTTGGTTAAGCTCTTCTATTTTGTTTTTAAGCTCCTGGTTAACCGTCACCAACTCTTCATTGGTTGATTGGAGTTCCTCCTTGCTGGTCTCCAACTCTTCAGCCGTCGATTGCATCTCTTCATTCATCGATTGCAGTTCTTCGTTGGAGGCTTTCAGCTCCTCATTGGAGGTTTCATACTCCTCGACGGTACTTTGCAACTGTTCGCGGGTTCGCTGTACTTCTTCTTCCAGCCGGGAAATGAGATGCGTGGCATTTTCATCGACCGTCTTGGGCAAGTTAGCCGAATCGACGACCGGATCTTTTTGCTCTTCGAAAAGAACTTCGGCGTAATTACGGGGGAAGCCTGATTCAGTAAGCGGTCCAACTTGGAGCTTAACCCGTATAACTTGGTGATCCTGTTCCGTGTGCAGATAGCGCGTTGCTGTTCTTTCCCCTTTGACAAAGGCCTGGTAGAGGGCCGTTCGCAGATCAAGCCTTAGCTCAGGCCGGATTTTTTGCAAAATGTTTTGGGTAACCGGCCCTTCTTGTTCTTGCAAGTAACGATCAGCCCCTCCAAATATATGAGTAATTTCATAATCTTCATTAACAATCAGGCGCGGCGGAGCAAATCGCCGCAAGGTCCACGCTTGATAAAGTTCTTCTAAGGTGCGAGACCTGGCGGCGGATTTTTGGGGAGAGTTCGACTCATCTGATAAATCAGAATTAATCAAGGGGAGGCGCGGGAAGCGGGGCGGTGTGGAAACCACATCGCGCCGTTTGAAAATTCGGTGCCTTTTTGTTTTGGGGTTAAATAAGTTAGTGGCCGGATCGGTGGTTTCAGACGACCCTAAAAACAGATAACCGCTGGGCTGCAAAGCGTAATGGAATAACTCGAACACCTTTTCTTGGACGTCGCGGTCTAGATAAATGAGTAAGTTGCGACAGGAAATCAGATCGAGCTTGGAAAAGGGCGCATCTTCAATCAGGTTGTGAATGGCAAACAAAACTGTTTCACGAATTTCCTTTTTGACTCGATAGCCGCCCACTTCGTCTATGAAGAAACGCCGCAGCCGCTCCGGCGAAATATCGGCTCCAATCGACTCCGGGTAAACCCCTTCCCGGGCAAAAGCAATCGCTTCATCATCAATGTCGGTGGCAAAGACCTGGATTGATGGTGGTGAAGCAAGCATTGAAGCATACTCGTTTAGGAGAATGGCGATTGAGTAAGCTTCCTCGCCGGTGGCGCAGCCAGCAACCCAGACACGAATTTGATTTTTGCTGCCTTTATGCTGAAAAATCTCAGCGACAATCTGCTTTTCCAGCGCCGCAAAGGAGTCCGGATCACGAAAGAAGTTGGTAACGGAAATCAAGAAGTCTTTAAACAGAGCCTGAATCTCATCAGGGTTTTGCCGCAAATAGCCCAGATAATCCGTCATCGTGCTAATCTGATTGACCTGCAAGCGCCGCCCAATGCGCCGCAAAATAGTCGAGCGTTTGTAGTGGGTGAAATCGTGGCCGGTTTTGGCGCGAAGCTGGGCAAAAATCCGGGTCAGCGCTTCCGAGTCGCCTTCAGGCAGGGCTTCCTCTTCCTCCGGCAGATGAATCTTAGTCTTGCTATCCTTATAGCTCAACAATTTTTCGGCCAATTCGCCGGCCGTACCCACCAGATCAACCAGCCCGGTGCGAATAGCACTTTTGGGCATGCCGTCGTAATCGGCATCAGTAGTTGATTGAGCCATGGTGATGCCGGCCCGTTCTTTGATGGCTTTGAGTCCTAATGTGCCGTCGGTACCGGTGCCGGACAACACGATACAAATGGCATTTTCACCCTGATCGTCAGCCAATGACCGAAAAAACAGGTCGATGGGCGCGCGATAGCCGCGCCTTTCAACCGGCTCGGATAGGTAAAGGGTTCGATTTTGAATTGATAGACTTTTGCCGGGGGGAATCACGTAAACGTGATTAGGTTTAACCGGTGTCTTATTTTCAACCTGCGTCACTTTCATCCGCGTATGATTTTGCAACAGTTCGGCCAGTTCGCTGTCGTGGTGCGGGGCCAGATGCTGGATCAAAACAAACGCCATGCCGCTGTTTTTGGGCATTTTCTGAAAAAATTGTTCGAAGGCTTTCAACCCGCCGGCCGAAGCACCGATGGCCACAATCGGAAAGCTTTTCTGGGCCTCATCGGTCATCGCGACTGCATCATCGACGCTTTCTTGGGCCGTTGGCGGCTCGGTCGATGGGGTTGCCTCGGCCTCACTGGGGGGCAAGTCTTGTGATTCATTCTTGATTGTCATAATTGTCCTTACATCGCGAATGCTTAAACAGAAATATACTGCTATACGGCAGCTTGATTGTACGACAAAAGCCGGTTGGCCAATGGGAATGATTAAAGGTGGGCAACTATCTATGGATCGACCACATCAAAGGTAGTAGCCGTCGAGGAGGACAATTATATCGGATAAATCGGCCATCCTGGCATCATGGTAGCTTACTTTAAAGTGGATTATACGTCAAATAGATAATATTTCGTAAATAGTCAGCTTAGCCCGAATAAAGTAAGTTTCTAGCCCCAGCCTTATCACGATTGATTTCGCGCTTCTATCCACGTAAAGCGTGGTGTCGTTTCACTTATTATTCAGTTGGGATTATAATCAGGTTCAAGAGTCGAGATCTTCCCGCGCTATAAATCCACCCAAATAACCGTGTCATAATAATCGCTCACGTCGATAGTGATGAAATGGTCAATCAACCTTAAGACAACGACGACAGGAAGGAGCAACGTCATGACTAGCCATTTCAAGAATAAGCCACAAATTAAAACTCCCGCCGAGGTTCTGGAATATGTTCCATTGGGCGGCCCGCCGCCCGATAATAGCGCCAATGATAATCTGCCTCCAGAACTAGAGATCAAAGAAACGGACCCGACGGCCGAACTGGACTCAGGCTCTAACCCCTTTGTCGACAGCCTCAGCCATACCCCAACCTATCTCTCCAGTCCTATCCGCTTCTTAAAATCATATAAGTTAAGCTACCTGCAACCCGACCTGATAGCCGGCTTAACCGTGGGGGTCATTGCCTTGCCGCAAGTCATCGCCTTCGCGCTCATCGCTGAACTGCCGCCGGAAATGGGGCTTTATGGGGCGATTGTAGCCGGCATTGTCGGTGCCTTGTGGGGATCCAGCGATCAGATGAACACCGGCCCGGCCAACGCCAT
>JAGRCC010000551.1 GCA_020433785.1 Anaerolineae bacterium | reverse complement strand
ATGGCCGGTTATCGAGCCGGCGGAGATGGGTCCAATGCCACAGCCCAACGCCGCCGACAGCCATAATTGGAATGATTACACCGGCCCAAAATGTTGGACCGATGGAAATGGGTCTGCTGCTTAAGCTGTCTGGAACCGGTTTGATATGGCGGATGTCGGTTCCTCGCCGGAGAATTTCTTGTTGGGGGATTGGCGCGGGGCTGCGAAAGGTTGAGCCGGTTTCAGTCGAAAGGATAGTCACTGGCAATGGCTCGGTTCGGATCGATTCGAACCGAGCTGTTTCGGGATCGAAATAGCTGAAGCGGATGGCCGGAAAAAATTGCTCTCCGGCCTGGCGTGGAATGACCATCCAGGCAAAGCGGCGAGAGCCTTTTATAAAATCCTTACTAAGGGGAACGTTGGTCTCGATGCGACTTCCAAATAGGCCCACAACCCAATGTTCCAAATCGGGCAAAATCGGTTCAGTTAAGCCTTCGATGTTCCCCGTACCTTTAAGCTCGACGATTAAGTTCATGGGTTGGTCAATCTGCCCGACCTCCGGACTGAACCAGGCGCTAATTTCAAACTGTCCGACGGCCCCGGTGTAATGAGGTGGCCGATCGGGCGGAAGGGGACGAACTTGGATATCAATCGATTGGCTTTCAAGGATAGTATCAGCTTCAGGACCGTCGCCGGGAATTATGAGCCGGGCCGGTTCAATAGTGAGCGAGCCGACGAGCGTGGGAAATAAGGCCAGATAAGTGGATTGAACGCGATACTCGCGCCCGCTAATGGTTGTGGTGTAGGTTGGCCGCTGAATGAGAGGGCTATGCCAGAAGCCGGTAAATGGATGCTCTTCGTAATGGGGTGGGTTGGGAAAATTAATCGCCTGGTAGCGCCGAATGACGTAGGTGACCTGCTGGCCGAGATAGGGATTGGCGTTTTCAACCTCGGCATTGATAAAAAAATCTGGAGCGACCATTTCAGGAGTTTGGGCCTGGACATGCGTAGCGAACACGCCCATTATCAACGCCAAGGCGCTGAGACAAATGATAAACTTGAAAGCCAAAAAACTTCGCATAGATAACAATCTACAAGTGATAATCACCTTTCAACCTGTTTAACTTTTATCCCGTTTAATCAGATAATTAAATACCGCCTGTGTTTCGGCCAAATCTCCTTTTTGTTGGTAGGTGTCAATTCGTCGTAGCTCACTTTCGATTAAATCGCTGCGTTTTAGCTGTAGCGTGCCTTGGGAGTGAGACACCGTTTCATGCCAGGGTAGCGTGCCCCCCACCTGATTATAAATTCGCAGCTCCGGCATTTCTTTAAGCGCTACCGAAACGACGGTCATAAAACAGCGTAATTGGTGAAACGGCGCTGAGACCAACACGACCGTCTTACAATTTTCGGTCTTTAAGTAACTGACCAGACTTTCCGCTTCAATTAGGGTGTGAAGGATGGTATTGGTTGTGGGTTCAATAGCGATGATGTCGGCCGCATCGACGCCTAAAGCCACAAGGTCTCGTTTCCAGGCAGTCAATCCGGGATAGCCCGAGATCATCCCAGCCGCAGAGATGAGCAGTTTTTTGGTCAAGCCGTGGTCAAGCAGATCAACCCCTGTTTCAAAAACCGACTGTTGGTTATCAACCGTCTGGCCGAAAAGATAAGCGCCATCCGCTATGACCGGCGGCTGAATATCGCACAAAGTTCGGATAAGGAGTTCAATCATAAGTAATCTCCTAATTAGGAAGTGCCGGCCTCTGACCGCTAGTCCCGATGGGTATTATACAATTATCGGGCCGGCTTTGCACGCTTTTGCTAGCCACCTGGTTACCTGAACTTATTTCTCTTCACTTCTTTCGAAAATTATGTTCAACTCTTGTTTAAGATGGGTGTTTTTGTTACAATGATATTCTTATTTTTCTATAAGGAGATTTTAATGGCTGATACTCTTTACCAAGAGTGTCCATTTTGTATGGAGGTCCCCATTTCTTTGCAAGGTGGCAGCTATACCTGTGAGAACTGCGGTCTGACTCTTAAGGAACGCGCCGTGTTGGGGTTATTTAACAAAGGGCGATACAGCATTAGTCGCTTGGCTGAAGGGAATTTCAGCTTGGTCACACCGGAACTCGATAATATTGTCCTCAAACCCGATCCGTTGAAAGTTGTTATTGGCAATATCTATACGGATGAGCAGTTAGCCGAAATTGCCAATGGCAACATCGATCTCATCTCGCCGGTTAAGACCATTCTGGCTCAAATAATTTTAGAGCAACTTAACGAAATTTGTTACATCAATGTAAATAGTTTGCGTCGCGGGCACGGCCAGCCGCTTTCGGGCGAGAGTGCTTACTGGCCTACCCAAAAGGCCCCTCGCGAAAGTATGAAGTGGCAGGATGAAGGCAATCTGTTCTGTACCAACCAGCGCCTTGTGTTGCCCAGCAATCAATTTACATTTATTCGACTTGATCGGAAAGTGGTTAATGTTCAGGCTTACCTGGATGGTTTCGCCCTGCAACGAAAGAACGAAGAGTACGCCACCTATTTTATTGGCTGCTACCCACACGAGGCTGCTTTAGTGGCCGCTTACGCGATGGCAAAAGTGCCGGCCTTACGCTCTAAATTACGGACAGCGGAGTCATCGTAATTGGCCGGCTAGCCGAAAAAGGAGCCAAATTCACCGGGATCACCCATAATAAGGCAAACCCTCACCGTGCTGCCCACTAATTGAGACATTGTGGTCAAACTTGCGGCAATTATGGCTGTTTGGTCATAAGGTTTGGAAAATTATTCCGAAAAGCGTTATAATGGAGCTTAACTGAAAAAGCCGCCGCGCTTTTTAGGTTTAGAGGGTCAAACGTAACATTTAAGGAGGCGATGAGCGTTGTCCAACGAGAAATCAGAAAAATTAAGCTCTACCAGTTCGGAACTTCATTATCATTACGCTGGCATGACCAACACGGGCATGGTGAGAGATCATAATGAAGATGCTTATATGCTTCCGGCAGAAACTGACCCCGATATATTAGCCCAAAAAGGTCATCTGTATGTTTTGGCCGATGGCATGGGCGGCCATCAAAAAGGCGAAATCGCTTCGGCCATTACCATCGAGACCGTTAATCAAGAATATTATACCCGCTCCAACAACCATACGACTGAAACACAAAAAGATACCATCGCCGACGCTTTGTCAGATGCCATTCAAATGGCTAATCAGCAAGTGATGAACGCTACCCAGGGCGGCGGCACCACGATCATTGCCTCAGTGTTGTACAGCGACACCATTGTCGCCATGAATGTAGGCGACTCGCGCGCCTATTTGCTGCGAGACGGTAAACTCCGGCTGCTCAGCAAGGATCACTCTTTAGTTTCCCGGTTGGTTGAAATGGGCAAAATTACCGAAGAAGAAGCGCTCAGCCATCCTCGTCGTAATGTGCTTTACCAGGCGTTAGGCCAGGGTGGTGATTTAGAGATTTATACCGTAACCGAAAAAATTCAGCTCAATGATGTAATTATCTTGTGCAGTGATGGCCTGTGGGGCGAAATAGGGGACCAGGCCATCGCCGATGTGCTGTCTACCGTATCCAATCCTTTTGTCGCGGCTCAGCAGCTGATCGACATGGCTAATCAATCCGGAGGCCCGGATAATATCACCGCGATAATTATCAAGGTCTCCGATCAGGAACCGCCGGCCGACGGCTATTCTCCCCAAATTAAATCCCCCCTCCCTCCAACCGCACTCGATGATACCCAGCCCTCAATGGCCATTATTCCCAAACATGAAAAACCGGATACGCCGCCGGAGTGGGAAGATTAGTCACCCTAATGATTGATTTTGCCGAAGTGGAGCGGAATGTAGAACGGCTTAATCAGCAGCTTTCTGCCGGAATGATTAACCAGCAGATCTTTCGGATGCATCTCATCGAAATGATCGACTTTGCTGAAGACGGCTATTTTTGGATGATCGGGTATAAAACCGGATTGTGGTATCGGCATGATGGTACGCAGTGGCGGGTTGATAACCCAGACCGACTAATGCCCACCTTCCCTCTCCAACATTCTCGCTCAATGGCGAGTGATGGGAGAGGAGCTCAATCTTCTCTATCTTTCTTAAATCATCGCCCCGCTCCTATCAAACATGTTTCGGTAAGTTGGCTATGGTTTTTTGTAGGATTGATTTTATTGAGTTTTATCGCCGGTATTGTGTACGGCTCAATTTAGCGAAATTCAATCCTCTACCATTTGCCCAAAGGGAGTTGGCCAAACCTGAGCCAAGCCCCTACGATTTACTTGAATTTTATTCCTCCACGACAATCTCGCGGTTATTTTCGGCCGATTGATAAATAGCATCGATGATTTTCATCACCGTTAACCCTTGCTTTGCTGTCGCTGTCGGCTGTAAATCTTCTCTAATACATTTAACGAATTCAGTGACGGCATAGCGATGGTCGCTGCGCTGGCCGATAATATAGGGATGAATGGTGGTCGGTATCCCTTCGATCTCCGTAAAAAACGTCAACGTATTTTCCGACGCATAATTTTCTACATATAATTCAATCGTCCCTTTTGTGCCGATCAATGTAACATACAAATCGTCCTTACCCGGCCTGGTATGTGAAGCCCAATTTGTTTCCAAATTCAAAAGAGTTCCTCCCTCTAAGCGAATAAAGGCATTGGCCGAGTCTTCAACGCTATAAGCTGGAAGCGAGTTGTCAGTGGGGGTTCGATTAATTTTAAGCCCATTCGGACCAAAATTGGCTTGAACATCCCCGCTGACCGTTAGTGGTTTGGGATAGTTTAATAGCCACAACGCTAAATCCAGCATATGCACACCCAGATCGATCAACGGGCCGCCCCCGGCAACAGCTTTGGTGGTAAACCAGCCCGTTTTGGCCGGAATGCCGGTCTCTCTGACCCAACCGGCCTTGACCTGATAAACATGCCCCAACAGACCTTTCTCCACTGCCGATTTCATCCAGGCCACGTCGGGCCGATAGCGACGATTGTAACATACCATAAACTTACCGGAGGCTTTCGCTGCCGCCTCGACAATTTTCTGAGCCGAAGCCGCTTTTTCGGCGATTGGCTTTTCACACAAAACATGGAGCCCCGCTTCCAACGCCGCAATCGAAGCTGGAGCATGCAGGCTGTTAGGCAGGCAAATGCTGACGGCATCAACCTCGCCGGATGTAAATAGCTCATCATAATTTATATAACGAAGGGGAACACCGTATTCGGCCCCAATTTTGGTTAAGCGTGTTTCGTCTAAATCACAAATGGCAACAACGTCAACTGCATTATTTAATGCTTGATATCCTTCTAAATGGAGTAGGCCGACGCCTATTCCCACAATCCCTACTCTAAGTCGATTCATGGTTCTTTTTTTTACCTGGATATTTGTTGTAAGAATTTAGCTGGTGTATAATATTACCTTACCTTTAAGTTTAACAAAATTTATTATAACTTAAGTTTTTTTTCTTATTAAATATCTTCCTATGCGGAGTACCTTAGTACTTATGGGTTATTAACGTCTATTGACCCAGTGCTTCAAACTTGATATACTGACTTGATACAAGTAC
>JAGRCC010000550.1 GCA_020433785.1 Anaerolineae bacterium | reverse complement strand
AGCCGATCCCGAATTTCAAGCGGAGTTGGATCATTTGTTGAAAACTTATGTTGGCCGTCCCAGCCCATTGACATTTGCCGGACGGCTGACCGAAAAGTTAGGTGGCGCAAAAATTTATCTCAAGCGCGAGGATTTGAACCATACCGGCGCCCACAAAATCAACAATGCTCTAGGCCAGGCTCTGCTGGCGAAACGCATGGGCAAGCAGCGGATTGTGGCTGAAACCGGAGCGGGCCAGCACGGCGTCGGGGCGGCGACGGCGTGCGCGTTATTGGGGCTGGAGTGCATCGTCTACATGGGCGAGGTCGATATCGCCCGGCAGCAACCGAATGTATTCCGCATGCAGTTGGCCGGCACCGAGGTTCGACCGGTGAGCAGCGGCAGCCGCACCTTAAAAGATGCTATTAATGAAGCCATTCGCGACTGGGTAACGAATGTTGAAAACACCCACTATTTGCTTGGCTCAGCGCTGGGACCCCATCCTTATCCCACCATTGTGCGCGATTTTCAAAGCGTCATCGGCGATGAGGCCCGGGTTCAAATTCAAGAGGCCGAAGGACGGCTGCCCGATTTGCTGGTGGCCTGTGTTGGCGGCGGGTCGAACGCTATCGGGCTGTTCCACGCCTTTGTCGATGACCAGACGGTCGATATGCTGGGCGTCGAGGCGGGCGGCAGTGGTATCGAAAGCGGTAAACATGCGGCGCGATTTGCCCCGCCGCCGTCTAACCCGAACGCCAAGGTTCAGCCTCGATTGGGTGTGCTGCACGGCACTAAGTCCTATGTCCTGCAAACACCCGACGGCCAGATTGCCGAAACCCACTCGATCAGCGCCGGCCTCGACTATCCTTCGGTCGGGCCGGAACATGCCTGGCTGCGCGATCAAGAGCGGGCTGGCTACACTTATGCCACCGATGACGAAGCCCTGGCTGCCGTCAAAGTTCTGAGTGAGTTGGAGGGCATCATCCCGGCTCTGGAGTCGGCGCACGCCGTGGCTGAGGTCATCAAACGCGCGCCGAGGATGCCAAAAGACAGTGTGATCGTGGTCAATCTGTCGGGGCGCGGGGATAAAGACCTGGATACGATTATGCGAGAGTTGGGGCATAGAAAATAGAATCGAGAAAAACTGGAAGATATAAACCTCCTAAAATTTTTCGTCGAGATAGTGGATGCGAAAAGGTTTCTCGATTTTCATAGATGAATAAATCCCACTGAGCAACAGTGTTAAAAATAGAAAGGCAGTTAACTATGACAACTAACCCACTAACCAGTCAACCCGCTAAAAAACGAGTCTTCTCCGGGATTCAGCCCTCCGGGAATTTGACCATCGGTAATTATCTGGGGGCTATAAAGAACTGGGTGGCGGAGCAGCATAAATATGACAATATTTTTTGCGTGGTCGATTTGCATGCGCTGACGGTGCCGCAAGATCCCCAAGTGCTTTTTCACAAAACGCGCGAGGTGGCGCTGCTGTACCTGGCTTGCGGTATCGATCTGGAGCATTGCGCGATTTTTATACAAAGCGATATCGCCGCCCATTCTGAGCTAACCTGGCTGCTCAATACCATTACGCCGGTTGGCTGGTTGGAGCGAATGACCCAGTACAAAGATAAAAGCGCCAAGCAAGAGAGCGTGGGCACAGGGTTGCTCGATTATCCGGTTTTAATGGCGGCTGATATTATCTTGTACGACACTCACTATGTGCCGGTTGGTGAAGATCAAAAACAACATTTGGAATTGACTCGTGATATCGTCTTGCGTTTCAACAGTCTGTACGGCGAGACATTTGTGCTGCCGGAAGTACTTATTCCTAAAGCAGGCGCGCGGGTCAAAGGGCTAGACGACCCGACGGCCAAAATGAGCAAGAGCAGCGACAAACAAGGGCACGCCTTGCACCTGCTCGACCCGCCAAATGTGCTGCGTAAAAGCATTATGCGCGCTACGACTGACTCGGAAAATCATATTGCTTTCGATGCTGAACAGCAGCCAGGTGTCACTAATCTGTTAACGATTTATCAGGCGATTACGAACCTGAGTGAGGAGGCGGTGCTTAACGAATTCGATGGGCAGGGTTATGGAAATCTCAAAAAGCGGGTAGTCGAGGCGGTGATCGAAACCCTGGAGCCGATTCAAAAACGTTATCATGAAATGGCAACCGATCCGAATTATGTTGAACAAGTATTAAAGGAAGGGGCCGACCGTATTCGCCCTATCGCGGAGCATAGACTTTATATGGCTCAGAAAAATATGGGGCTGAGAAAATAAATCGGAGTGAAAGAGGGAGAAGTAGTGGGAATCCCCCTTGACACGAGAGAGCAAATATGTTACATTTGTACATATTGTATATTTCGTACAAACTATGAGGGCGTATAATGTCTAAAAAAGTATCTGTCTCAACGCTACGAACCCAAATTAAACGAATATTAAGTGAAGTAGAGTATGGGCAAACAGAATACGTTGTGGAAAAATTCGGAGAGCCAACAGCCGCCATTATCAGCATGGAGGATTATTTATTGCTTCAAGAGGCCAAGCAACAATATGCTCTATCAAACGAAACCGGAAACGCCTTTGTAAATAAATTAAACATGATCCGGGAAACGCTGCAAGCCAGCGGCTACCAAGTTCGCAGTAAAGAAGAAATTGACGCCCAAATTCGGGCAGAGCGAGAGAGTTGGGAGTAGCCCTATGCGGGTTTATCTAGACTCAGCTCCACTGATTTATCTAGTGGAAAACGTCGTACCGCATGCCTCTCTAGTGGTAGCTCGATTGGCCCAGCCGGGTGTGACTCAACTGTGCAGCGAACTGACCCGGTTGGAGTGCCGCGTTAAACCGATGCGGGACAGTGAAACGGCTTTACTTACGGCTTTTGATAGTTACTTTGCTGAAATTATCACCACGATTATTCCGCTATCACGCCAGGTGATTGATCAAGCATCGGAACTGAGAGCCACTTATCGCTTTAAAACCCCGGATGCGCTCCATCTGGCGGCGGCGATAGTCGGTAAATGCGATCTATTTTTAACCAACGATCGCCAACTAACACAATGCGCGGAAATTACCGTTGAAACAATAAGCTAGGATATAAAATTATGACAGGCATTGAAAGAATTCAGCAGGCGTTTGGACAGGGGCATCCGGCTTTTATGCCCTACTCCGTCTTGGGCTACCCCAACCGGCAGGCGAGTTTGGATGTCGTTAAGTCACTGGTCGAGGCAGGAGCAGACCTATTAGAATTGGGGGTTCCCTTTTCCGATCCGTTGGCCGACGGGCCGACCATTCAAGCAGCCACTCAAAAATCGTTGGAGAACGGGACTACCCTCAAAGATTGTCTGGCGATGACCAGCGAACTGCGCCAACAAGGCTGTGATACGCCGGCCGTGATGATGGGCTACATCAACCCTATGCTTGCTTACGGACTGGAACAATTTGTGGCCGATGCCGTCACAGCCGGCGTTGACGGCTTTATCGTCCCTGATTTACCTCCGGAAGAAGCGGCCGAATTGGAAGCCCTATGCGAACAACACCAACTGGCGCTCATCTATTTGCTGGCGCCGACTAGTACGGCGGAGCGGATTAAACTGGTGGCCGAAAAGTCGAAGGGCTTTATCTATCTTGTCTCGCTAACCGGCGTTACCGGCGCGCGGAATGAATTATCGTCGGGGTTAGACCAGTTCGTGGCGAGGGTACGTGATGTGACCTCTCTACCGCTGGCTGTCGGTTTTGGTATCGGCAATGGAGTACAGGCCCAAATGGTGGGGCGGCTGGCCGATGGCGTTATCGTCGGCAGCGCCTTGGTCAAACGCGCCGGAGAGTCATCTGAAGCGGTACGGCTGTTGGCTGACGAGCTGCGCCACGCACTCAATAACTGAGCCTTATGTTGTGGCTAAAATCGGGGTTGATTCTCATTTGCAATTGTGCTAAACTTACCAGCGTTTGTTAAAGATCCATCAAAGAGTAGAGAATGCTGCAAGAAATAGCCAAAAATGTATTTGTCGAACAAGAGTATGAAGGGGCCAACGTTGGCTGTATTTTAACTGAGGCCGGCGCTGTGGTAATCGACACGCCCATGGTGCCTGAAGAAGCCAGGCATTGGGCGAAAACAGTGTCAGAGTTAACGGATCGGGTGTTGTACGTTTTTAACACGGATCATCACCGGTCGCACATCTTGGGCAATCAGTTTTTTAATGCGCCCATAATGGCTCATGAAGCGGCGTGGAAAGAGATGTCGAACTATAAAGACACCTTTATTGAGCGCACCAAGAATCTGTTTAAAAAACGAACAGAGGTCCAAAAACAACTCGAGCAGATTCGAATTATGAAGCCGGAACTGGCCTTTACAGGTCGGCTGATTATGTACAAAGGGGGTCGAGAAATTCACTTTGTCCATTTTGGCGGGCATACCCCTGCCACCAGCGGTTTGTTTTTGCCGGATGAACGCATTCTATTTACAGGGGACTTAGTAGTGGTCAATGAACACCCGGCGTTGGGTCAGTGCAACAGTGACGAATGGTTAGCCCAACTGCGCTGGCTGCGTCGTCAAGATTTTGCGGTGGTCGTGCCGGGCCACGGGCCGTTATGCAACGTTGAGGACAGCGAACCGGTTTCTGAATATATTCGAGCCTTACGCTCAAAAGTGCGCAGCCAGTATAAATCCGGACGAACAAAGGCCGAAGCCGCTGTGGTCATTAGCCAAATGATCGATTTCTTCACATATCGTCCCGGCGAAAAATCACTCATTGAAAAGCGTATTAGAGCCGGGGTTAGCCGCGTTTATGATGAAATGAAAGCCATTTACGGCAACGGGTAATGCTTGACAGCGCATTAAACTGATGCTATACTCCTTTTTTGCTGTGCATTACCAAAACCTTTCGGGATGTAGCGCAGCCCGGTAGCGCGCTTCGTTCGGGACGAAGAGCTCGCAGGTTCAAATCCTGTCACCCCGACC
>JAGRCC010000549.1 GCA_020433785.1 Anaerolineae bacterium | reverse complement strand
ATGTCATGCAGAATTGGGAAATGTGCAACTTTAATTTGAAACATTGATCTAAAATTTGAAAGATTAAAAAAGAATTGGAATATGTCTTCAAAAATGGCGAACATGTCATGAAGAATTGGGAAACATGCAACTTTAATTTGAAATATTGATCCAAAATTTGAAAACTTAAAAAAGAATTGGATTCTTTAAAAAAATTTGGTGAAGAGGCCATTCCGGACGGAATTTTGTCATTCCGCTGGTGATCCGAGCCGGCAAAAAGGCGGGTATAACCCCAATCCGAGCACGTGCCGCCATAAGCGCTCCTTTAAACGCGTTTCCAAGCGGGGGCGGAAAGTCGCCAACACTTTTTATATTTCCTTTTGCGTCTCTTGCGCCGGTAGCGTCTTTAGCGTTAAAATCTTTTTGGTTGCGGCTGGTCCGGGTTATGACTTACGCCACTCAAAAATTCTTAACCACGGATTACATGGTAAGACTGCACGCAACCGTGGTAAAGAAAAATTAGACAGAATTAACCGGATTATCACGATTTTATAGGTCACAATTAAGTAAATCTTGCCGTAGGTTCTGTCGATTATTGGTGCAATTTCACGTTTCCACGGTTTAATGATGTACTACCGATTACACGGATTACACCGATTTTTATCTTTTTAATCCGTGAAATCCGTGAAATCCGTGGTTAATTTTGAGTCAAGGCCCCTCAACGGCACAACTCAAATATGATTAATGACCAGGGGATGTTAATTGTGGGGGAGTTGGTCCAAAGCCGCCTGGCATTGAGCCGCTTCGACCTCGTTATCGGCGGCTTGAAAACCGGCCAGGGCCTCTTTAAAGTAATTCTCAGCCAGTTCAATCTCGCCTTGGGCCGCGGCCAGTTTGCCCCGCGCTTGCGTGGCCAGCGCCAGCCACGTTCGGCTGCTGTAGCGAGCGGCGGCTTCGTCTAGGTGGTCGGCGAACGTTTGCGCGCCCGTCAGGTCTCCCTGAGCCACGCGGACACTGACCGCCACCGGCAGCAGCATCGACTCGCAGGTGCCGCATTGACCATGGGCTTCACTGGCCGCTAACCCCAACGCCAGCGCTTGGCCGGCGGCGATTAAATCATTAGCGGCCAAGCGATTACGGGCCAGGGCCGCATAAATCCGGGTTTGGCAGTGCGCCCGCAGGTGGGCGCGCTCGGCCGCCATCACGCCGCTTTCCAGAATCAATCGGCCTTCCTCCAACTCACCCCGAACGGTTAATAGATCGCCTAGCCGCTGGCTGGCTATGGCTTCACAGGACGCGGTGCCTAGTTGACGGCACAGTTGAATCGAGGCCCTGAGCGACGCTTCTGCCTCTAACCAGCGCCCCACCTGATAATCAAGCACGCCATTGACCGATTTACACACGGCAATGGCCCGCAAAGCGCCCATCCGCTCGGCCTGTTGCAGCGTTTGGTCCACCGTGTGCTTGACCTCTTCGTAGGCTCGATCCCCATACAGGTGATATTCCCACAGGCACAAATGCGCATCAAAAGCAATGGTGAAATCCATATTAGCCCCGACCAGCGTGGAGCGTTGATCTTCAAAGTTCAAGCCTTCCTGCCATTTGCCCAATGAATGAGCGGCTAAGGCCAGAACTTCATAGGCTCGCGCCAGCGTATCGGGCACATTTAAGGTTTGGGCCACCTCTAAACACCGCTGCGCAAGGTCATAAGCCTGCACATACTCATCTCGATGCCAGTGCCACAGCGCCACATAGTACAACAAATCGGCATATTCAACGCTGTTCTCACCGGTTTCACCGACCTCTAATTGGGCCAATTCCAGGAACGATTGAGCCGGGTTCATATCACCGGACGTAATCAGGAGGAAGGCCGCTTCCAGATACAGATATATTTTTTCGTGCGAGGTCGGCTGCCAGCTTTCGGTCGGCTCCAAGGCCAGCGCTTGTTCCGCATAAGCCACGCCTTTGCGGGCATTGGCCAGAATATGAGAACAAGCGGTGAGTTGTAACAAAATGTGCCAGCGTTGAGCGGGGTCAGCCAGAGCCAATTCATCCATCAGCTTCAGGGCCTGTTCAAAGTAGCCCACGGCCATTTCAAGGGCGTAAATATCCAGGGCTTTATGGCCCGCTTGGATCAAATACGGCAGCGCCTGGCCCCGCTGATTGCTAAGATTGTAATGGAACGCCAGCGATTCGACGTGCGGCTGGAGCCGATTAGGTTGAGCGCCGGCTGTAGTTTCAATCGCCTGCGCCACCCGCGTATGCAGCCAGGCGCGCCGGGTCTGGCTGAGGCTGTTGTACAGCGTATGGCGGATCAGCGAGTGGCGAAAACGATAGCCCGATTCCGTTTCGTCTAACAGATGACCACGGAGGGCGACATCAAGGGCATCCAATAGCTCTCCGTCCGGCAAATCGACCACAGCGCGTAAGACCGGAAATTGAAATTCCCGCCCAATAATGGCCGCGGCGGTCAGCGTCGGTTCAATCGTCCGGCCTAAGCGATGCATGCGTCCTCGCAACAACTCTTGCAGTTCAGCCGATACGGACAGGGTAATACCCGACCTCATCCGCCATTGACCGGCCTCTTGCATCAGATGATCGGCTTTAAGCATCGCCCGGGTAATCTCTTGTGTACAGAAAGGATTGCCTTCGGCCAGCTCAGTGATCGATTTGAGTAAAGTTGGCTCGGCCGCCCCGCCCAGGATATGGGTAATAATTTGCGTATCGTCCTGCTCAGACAAGCGGTTCAGATGAAAAACCTGGCTGATTTGTTCCCGATAGAGCGCACTCAGCAGGCGCTCAAAGGGTGAGGCGAGCGAGGATACCAGATCGGTGCGGTAGGTGGCCAGCAGGACAAGGGGGGTCGAGCGGGTCTGCCGGGCCAGATAATGAAACAGACTGAGACTGGCTTCGTCGGCGGCATGCAAATCGTCCAACAGCAGGACCACCGGCGCGTCGTCGGCCAGCGTGACTAAAAAGGTCGCTGTCGCTTTGAACAAGGCTGAATGTTCCAGTTGGAGGTCGCTGGCTCCTAGCGGCTGGTAGTGAGTAATGGGGTGCTGTTCGGGCGGACGATGCTGCTCGGCCAGGTAACGAT
>JAGRCC010000548.1 GCA_020433785.1 Anaerolineae bacterium | reverse complement strand
CGCACCGACTTCGCGCCCTCGACCGTGGCTTTCGACGCCGCCTTTGCCTCGGATGAGGCGTAGTTAGCCCTGGAGCATCAAAGCTTGCTTTGATCGTTTTGGTCTCGGAGCATCAAAATAACCTTTGATGATGACAAAGCCAGCTTTGTCGCTCCGCAAATTTTGTTTCGAGCGGGCGGGTGGTATGATGCGCCGGCGACTCATTCGGTCTGAGCGGACGGGGGGTAATGTTCATCGGTGAATTATGTAACCCGTTCGAACCGGCTCTTTGATTCACCGTGATTTATTCGACCCGTTCGAACCGGCCGTCTGATGCATCGTGATATATTTAACCCGTTCGAACCGGTTCTTTGATTCACCATGATTCGTTCGGCCCGTCCGAGCCGGCCGGCTGATGCATCGGTGAACCGTTTGACCCGTTCGAGCCGGCCATTTAATTCATTGTGATTCGCTCGGCCGGTTCGAACCGACCGACTGATGCGCCCGTCGATCAGTCGGGCCGAGGCGTCCGGCCATCGCTAGCGCTGTTTGATCAAACAGGCAACGGCTATCGGGTAACCGATTCACGTTCGCCATCAGTGGCCGAGGGGCTGGGACCCACTTTTAGAGAAGGATGGTTTATGCCTTTTACTCAAGATTCAGTATAATACGGGGCACTACGAAGGAACAGAAATCAAATAACTTCTCTAAATTCAGCGGGTCGTAACGGATAATTGATAAGTAAAGATTGCGTCGCCAATCACCCATGACGATTTACCAATGACCACTTACTGCGCTTGCAAAATGGTGATGTTGTTTAATTTTCCATCCTAAAATACTCTAAAATCCCTAATCAGTGAGGATAATAACCTAATGTACGATCCAAAACCCGAACATAAATTTACGTTTGGTTTGTGGACGGTGGGCAATATTGGCCGGGATCCCTTTGGAGAACCGGTGCGCGCGCCGCTGTCCCCGCCAGGTATTGTTCACCTGCTGGCCGAGTTGGGCGCGTGGGGCGTCAACTTCCACGACAACGATCTGGTGCCGATCGACGCCACGCCGGCCGAGCGGGACCGGATTGTGGCCGAGTTCAAAAAAGCGCTTGATGACACCGGCCTGGTGGTGCCGATGGCAACGACCAATCTATTCACCGACCCGGCCTTCCGCGACGGCGCTTTCACCAGCAATGATCCCAAGGTACGGGCTTATGCGCTGCAAAAAACGATGAATGCGATGGATTTGGGCGCGGAGTGCGGCGCAAAAATCTACGTCTTCTGGGGCGGCCGCGAAGGCACCGAAACCGACGCCGGCAAAAACCCGTTGGACGCGGGCAAGTGGTTCCGTGAGGCGCTCAATTTCCTGTGCGAGTATAACATCGACCAGGGCTACGACTACAAATTTGCCCTGGAACCCAAACCCAACGAGCCGCGCGGCGACATCTACCTGCCCACGGTCGGCTCGATGCTGGGCTTTATCGCCACGTTGGATCACCCCCGGATGGTCGGCGTCAACCCCGAAGTGGCCCACGAGCATATGGCCGGCCTCAACTTTATGCACGCCGTGGCCCAGGCCTGGGATGCCGGTAAGCTGTTCCACATCGACCTCAACGACCAAAAATTTGGTCGCTATGACCAGGATTTCCGTTTCGGCGCCGAGTCGATTAAATCGGCCTTCTATCTGGTTAAGTTCCTGGAAGATGTCGGCTATGCCGGCAGCCGCCATTTTGACGCGCACGCCTACCGCAGCGCCGATCTGGAGGATGTCAAAGCCTTTGCTCGCGGCTGTATGCGTACCTACCTCATCCTCAAAGAAAAAGCCGAACAGTTCAACGCCGATGTCGAAATCCAGAACCTACTGGCCGACATCAAAGCTAACGACGGTTCGATGGATCAATTCCTGGGTGTCTATTCAAAAGAAAAAGTTACCGCCCTCAAAGCCCACACCTTCGACCGCGCTGCCATAGGTCAACGCGGCCAACCCTATGAACAACTGGATCAGTTGTTGATTGAGTTGCTGTTAGGGGTACGATAACGAGTAAGGAGTAGGGAGTAAGAAGTAGGGAATAGGGATACATCTTGTTTAGTTTCCTAATTTCTGATTTTTAGTTCCTACTTCCTACTTCCGTCTCCCTACTCCATAATTAATCAAAGGAGATTATACTATGTCAGGCACTTTCCGCTTTTCTTTTGGGCCGTGGAACATCCACGAAGGGGCTGACCCCTTTGGTCCGATGGTGCGCCCTACTGTGCCGTTTGCGGAAAAACTTACACTTTACAAAAAACTCGGTTTCGATGGCGTTCAGTTTCACGATGACGACGCCGTACCGGAGCTGAATGATAAATCGAGCGCTCAGATCGAAAAAGAGGCCAAGGAGATGCGCCGGATGCTCGAAGGCGAGGGGCTGGTGGCCGAATTTGTTGCGCCGCGCTTGTGGGAAGACAGCCGCACGATTGACGGCGGCTTTACCGCCAACAGCGAGCGCAACCGGCAGTACGCCATCGACCGTACTCGCCAATGCATCGACATTGCCAGAGCGGTGGGCACCAACTTTATGGTGGTCTGGCTGGCGCGCGAAGGCACCTACATCCGCGAGGCCAAAGACGCCAAGCTGGCCGTCGAGCGGCTGGTGACAGCCATCAACCAGATGCTGGCCCATGACCCCGACATCCGTATCGCCATCGAGCCGAAGCCGAACGAACCAATGGACTTGGCCTACATCCCGACCATCGGTCACGCCATCGGCCTGTCGTACCTGA
>JAGRCC010000547.1 GCA_020433785.1 Anaerolineae bacterium | reverse complement strand
AACAGAACCTCGGTACAGCAACGACAATGAATATTCCGTAGGACAAACTTAAGTTTGTCCTACAGCGCTTATTTTCAGAGGAGTATATCAACTCTCACGCACCCGGATTTCAGCCCCACCCCTTATCCCCTCCTTGAAGCTGAGAGACGTCGCTCTAGCGCGAGGTGAGGGGCATTCCCTAAGGAGTAACTCAATATGAGTGAATCAATAATCGATATCCGTCAATACGTGGCCCTGGGCCTAAAGTGGTGGTGGCTAATAGTGGCCGCTACCGTGTTAGGGGCAGCCGCCGGCTACGTGTTCGCCAGCCGGCAGGTCCCTGTGTTTGAAGCCCAAGCCACCATCATGGTCGGGCAATCCATCCAGGCCGCCGAACCCTCCTCCAGCGACATCTCCATGAGTCAATACCTGGCCCGGACCTATGCCGAAATTGTAACTCAACCCGTTTTTCTGGAACGAGTAGCCGCCGGATTAGGTCGCCCCTTAGAAGGCGGTTTTTCGGCCATCCTGATCAACAATACCCAACTACTGCGCATCAGAGCCGAGGCCAGCTCGCCGGAAATGGCGGCGGCCACCGCCGATGAAGTGGCTAACCAACTCATTCAAATGAGTCCCACCGCCCTGCAAAACCAGACCCAGAGCGACAGCCAGCGCTTTGTCCAGCGGCGGCTGGCCGGACTGCAAAGCAAAATCGAGGCCGGACAAAGTCGGCTGGCGGAGTTGGAGGGGCAGTTGTCAGGGCCGCGCTCGGCGGAAGAGGTTAAGAGCCTGCAAGACGAGATCAATGACATGGAAAGTCTCATCAACGATTGGGAGACGAATTACACCCAACTGCTGACCCTGGTGGAAGGCAACCAGTCACCCAATTACCTGGTCGTGGTGCAGCCGGCCCAGGCCAACCCTATTCAGACTCGGCCCAACGTTACCCGCAGCATCCTCACGGGGGCAATAATCGGGTTGGTGCTGGTTAGCACCATTGTGTTTCTGATCGAGTTTCTAAACGACACCATCAAAAGTCACGACGACCTTCGTGAAATCCTGGGGGTCGTCCCTCTGGGCCGAATAGGCAAGATCAACGGTGACCAGTACCGTGACCGGTTGGTGACCGCCCGCGATCTCTTTTCTCCCAACTCGGAAGTGTACCGTATGATCCGTAGCAACATCCAATTTATGGCCATCGATCAACCCATTACGTCATTGGTGGTCACCAGCGCATCGCCTGGCGAGGGCAAAAGTGTGACTACAGCTAACCTGGGCGTGGTCATGGCCCAAGCCGGCCTCAACACCATTATTATCGACACCGATTTGCGGCGGCCCACCCAGCACCAGATATTTGGCCTGGACAACAACCACGGGTTAACCGATCTGCTGCGGGCCACCAAACCGAATCTAAGCCGCTATCTTAAAAAGACGGATACGAACAATCTATATGTCATTCCCAGCGGAACGCCCCCGCCCAACCCGGCCGAACTGTTGGGCTCGGAGCGTATGCGGCGTTTGCTGACCAAGCTGAGCGAGTGGGCTGATGTCATTATCTGCGACAGCCCACCGGTATTGGCCGCGGCCGACGCGGCCATTATGTCCAATCGGGTCGACGGCCTGGTGCTGGTGGTTCAAGCTGAAAAGACCCGGCTGGGCGCGGCCCAAGAAGCCCTGGAAACGCTGCAGCAGGCGGGGGCCAACATCTTAGGGGCCGTCCTTAACCGAACTAAGCCCCAACAAGGCCGCTACCACTATTATCACAAGCCCTACGCGCCGCGTATCCCGTCTGAAAACGGGCATCATAAGCCGACCTCAGACTTCAACAAAACCAAACGGGTCCCTTTTCTTGAATAATGATTAATACCGTTCAACCCCTTCAAGGCGATGACAATCCTCTTAAAAGCGACTGGTTGTTCGGATTAATGATCATCATTTTGCTGCCCGGGCTGCTGTTCAACCAACTGGGGCCCGCCTGGCTGCCGCCGCTGGCTACCCTGGGGCTGCTAACCCTGGCGCTGCTGCGAGCCTGGGCCCAGGGCGGACGGCTGACCCACCCCCTGGTCGATGGCGCGCTGCTGGCCATACTGGTGAGCCTGGCCTTGGGGCTAACCGCCACGGCGGCCCCAGCCATCACCTGGCCGCGCACCTATGTTTTTGTAGCCAACATCGCCCTTTTTTGGGCGGTCGCAACCCAGTCCGGCGCCGGACGGCTGCGTGCGGTCAGTTGGCTCTTTTTGATCGCCGGGCCGCTGCTGGTCATTGGCTTACTGCCAATAACCAATTTAGCCAAAACCAAAATCCCCATCATTGCCGACACGCTTTACGGACTGCTGCCGGTCGCTCAGCCGGCCTTTTGGGACGGACAGCCGGTCAACCCCAATATAAGCGGCGGCTTGATCGCGCTATTATTACTTCCGGTAGTCGTTTTGATTTGGCAGGGAGCCAGTTGGCAAGAGCGGGATTTGGCGAAATTTGCGGCCGTGTTCATGGCCAGCGGGCTGTTACTGACCCAGTCGCGCGGGGCACTGCTGGCGGTGGGGGTAGCCGGGCTGGTGGTCACGCTGACCCACAGCCGCCGCTGGTTGTGGGTCTGGCTGGTAATTCTGGGGGGCATTGGCTATTGGGCAACCCAAATCGGCCTTGACCAACTCTTAGCCCAGGTGATCGATACTCGCCAATTGGATACCGGCTCCAGTTGGTACGACCGCGTACGACTATGGCAGTTAACCCTGTTGGTGATCAAGATGCTGCCGTGGACAGGGGCGGGGGTCGGCGGGGTTGAAACCGTGCTGGTCACGACCTTTGCGGCCGAACTCCAGAGCTATGTCAACGGCGTTTACGGTCACGCCCACAATCTCTATCTATATATCGCCTCGGAAATGGGACTGCCCGGCTTAGTGGCCCATCTCATCCTCTACGCCACCTTATTTACCCGGCTGTGGCGGCAAACCAAACATGCCGCGGCCCGCCATATCCGGGCATTGGCGCTGGGGCTGCTCGGAAGCTTGGTGGTGCTGTTGGTTCACGGTCTGGTCGATGCCATGCTCTCTTCGCCCTTATTGGCGCTGGTCGTCTGGGGGCTGCTGGGCTTAATGGCGGCTGTAGGGTTAACCGATGCGCAACATTGACCGTTTTTTTAAGCGGCTGTTTGATCTGGGGGTCGGCGGGCTGCTGCTGCTGCTGCTAACACCGCTAATGGGGGTCATCGCCCTGTTGGTTAAGCTCGACTCGCCGGGGCCTATCTTCTACCGCCAGCAGCGGGTCGGCGAGGGACAGCGGCTCTTTTGGATGATCAAATTTCGCTCCATGGTTGAAGGGGCAGACCGGCTTGAGGCCGAGCTGCTACAAACCGACCGTACCGGGGGCCTGATGTTTGCCAAAAGCCCGCGCGACGGCCGTATCACTCGCGTGGGCCATCTGTTACGCCGGACCAGCCTGGATGAACTACCCCAACTGCTCAATGTATTAACCGGCGACATGAGCCTGGTCGGCCCCCGACCGGAGCTGCCCCGGCTGATCAACGCTTATGAGCCGTGGCAGCTCTACCGCTTTTCGGTACCGCAGGGGATGACCGGCTGGTGGCAAACCAACGGCCGCATGCAGCGCCCGGCCTTTGAGCAGCGGATCACCGATGACCTGTTCTACATCAAAAACTACTCACTGTGGCTTGATGTGCGCATCTTATGGAAAACTATCGCCGCCGTCATTCGGGGTGAAGGAGCCTACTAACCTGCTAATGATGACCACTTGGTCGGAGAGACCGCTGCACCTGGCTAAACGACACTGGGGTCGGCTTGGGGCCGGAATGATTCTAGGGGGGCTGGCTCTAGCCTATGCCATCCATGCGGTCGATGGGCCGGCTCTGGGCCGCAGCTTGCTGAATGCCTCGCCGGCCTGGATCGGGCTGGCTGTGGCCGGGGCGCTGGCTGTGGCGGGGTTGAAAACAGGCCGCTGGTATCAACTTTACCGGCTAACCGGAAACGAGGTGGCTTTTGGTCCCCTGTTTTCAACGCTGATGGCGGCCCAGATGCTCAATCTGGTTATCCCTATTCGGGTGGGCGAGTTGGTGCGGTTGGGGCTGATGAAGCGCCGCGGCCAGCCGGCCGGCATCACGCTGCCTACGCTGATTATTGAAAAGGCACTCGATCTCTTGACCAACGGTCTGCTGCTGTGGTTATTGGCTATGCTGTCGGGCGTCTCCATCTCCAGTCGCCTGGCTTCTCCGGCGTGGGGGCTGCTGGTGGTCAGCTTCGTGATCCTGCTCGGCTCGGTTGGGCTGTGGCAGCAGCGGGCCCGGATCGAAGCTTTGGCGGCCGGCCTGGCCCACCGCAGCCGGCGGCCAAATACCGCCGAACGCGGATTGGCCTTTTTGCAGCGCCTGTTAAGCGGGCTAGGATTGTTAACCGGTCGGCAGGCCCTGGCTAAGGTTTTGGGCTGGACCCTGGTTATCTGGCTGGCTTCTCTTTTAACCATTGTAGCCTTACTGTCCGCTTTTGAGCTGCATGTGCCGCTGACAGCCGCCGTATTAATCATGGTCGGCATTAGCTTTAGTAATATCTTTCCCTCACCGCCGGCATTAGTCGGCTTGATACCGGGCCTAGCTGTGGCCGCGCTTAGCCTCTACAGCGTACCACCGGCGCCGGCGCTGGCCTTCGGCCTGGCGCTGAATGTGGTTGTTGTGGCGCCGGTGATCGTCCTCGGCAGTTGGGCCGTATGGCGAGAGTTAGAAACCGTATTGGGATTAATTATGGAGCGTAGGTCGGGTTGAAGGGGACCATTCGATATAGCGCTGCCCTAATTATGGGGTTTCGCCAGCAATTCAAAGGCTAATTCCGAGAATGAAACCCAACGCTAGATCGCTAGAGGCCAATATTTTCGGCTCAACCCCAACCTCCAAAAGAATTTTCGAATTTATACTAAAAACAGAATGAAACGGAAACTTTCGGGCCTGTCATTCCCGCATGCTTCCCCGCCTACGCGAGGACAAGCTTAGCGGGAATCTATCTTTGTAGCCCCTGATGGATGCCCGCTAAAGACATTCGGGCATGACCGGCAATTTCCGCAAAAGTTCTGCTTTCAAACTAATCTCAGTATAGGTTAGTACGAAACCATGCCGGAAACAGTCTCAGTTATTATTCCAGCCTACAACAGCGCCACCACACTGGGGGCCTGCCTGACCGCCTTACAACGCCAAACCCAGCCACCACTTGAGATCATAGTTGTCGACGACGGCTCCACCGACGGGACGGGCCGGGTGGCTCGAGCCTATGGCGTGATAGTGCTGTCTCAGTCTAATAGAGGGGCGGGTGTGGCCCGCAACCGGGGCGCCCTGGCGGCCCGGGGTCACATCCTGCTATTTACCGACGCCGACTGCGAGCCCACCTCGGATTGGATCGAACAGATGTTGATCCCCTTTTGCAACGAGGCGGTCGTTGGGGTTAAAGGGCGCTACCGAACCCGCCAGCCACAGTGGGTAGCCCGCTTTATTCAGCAAGAGTACCAGGACCGGTACGACCTCATGGCCGACCAGGCTCAGATCGATTTCATCGATACTTATTCGGCGGGCTACCGGCGGGAGGTTTTTTGGGCGAATGCGGGCTTCGATCCGTCCTTTAGAATTGTTGAGGATCAGGAGTTTTCTTTTCGCCTGGCCGAGCGAGGCTACATGCTGGTCTACCAGCCCAAAGCCGTTGTTTACCACCACCACAAAGCAAGTCTGGCCGGGTACGCCCATCGAAAATTTTTAGTGGGCTACTGGAAGCCGGCCATCATTCGGCGCTATCCGGCCAAACTAAAACGAGATTCGCATACGCCGCCATCTTTAAAAATCCAGGCGGCCTTGAGTGGAGTCGGCGCGCTGTTGATTGGGGCAGGACTCCTCCTGCGGCGGCGGTGGCTGGCTTACAGTGGCCTGGGGGCCGAGCTGCTGGTGGTATTGAGCGGGGGATCGTTTCTATTGAAAATCGGCCGGCGCGATCCCCCGGTTTTACTGGTAGCACCACTGCTTTTGTTGACCCGGGCTTGGGCCTTAAGCTTGGGTTTTTTATTAGGCCTGTTAAAGAGTTCCTTTTATGAGACGCATTAAAAACTACCCGACCAACCCGGCTGTCGGTCGCCGGCTGACAGCCGAACAGTTCAATTACTATGTTGGCCATGGCTTTCTATTGGCCGGGTTGGTCCTCATCAGCGCCGTGCTGGTTTGGTTGGGATTTAAGGCGAGCCGTGTTTACGGGGCCTACCAGACCATTCTCAACGAGGCCGTTTCGATCCAGACTACCTCGCCAGCCACAAGCGCTTCGGCCATAAAGGAGACTGATACGGCCGCCTTGGCAGATAGTTTACGTCGCATTGAGGCGCAGCTAACCGTAATTGAGACCGAGGGCCAACCATTTTTTGCGTTGGGGCCGTATTTAGGCGCGCTACCCTGGATGAAGGCCGACTTGCAAGCTGTGCCCCAATTGGTGGCCTCCAGCAAAACGCTTATCCGGGCCGGGTTGGTGATGTTTGACGTCGTGGAACCAGCTTTAGCCTTGGAGGACAATACGGAATTTCTGCCGATCATTGCTAATAATCTGGCAGCGGCCCAGCCGGAAATTAAGGCACTCACCCAAGATCTTGAACACCAACAACAAACGTTAAGCCAAATACGCCGCCTACCGATGTCCTCGGCTGTCGCGCCTCGGGCGGAACAACTTTACCAGGTTACAACCCGCGCGGTTAATGCTCTGCAGTTCATCCAATATGGGCCAACACTACTGGGGGTGGATTCCCCTAAGACCTATCTCATTTTAACGCCCAATTCCGACGAACTGCGTCCCAGCGGCGGCTATATCACTACGGCCGGTCACCTAACTATCGACCAGGGCCATATTGTTGAGTTCATCATGCAGGATAGTTACGCGGTTGATAACCTGTCTGACAGTTATCCCTATCCGCCCGATCCCCTCTTACGCTATATGGGCGCACAGTATTGGGTTTTACGAGATGCCGGCTGGTCGCCCCACTTTCCAGAAACTGCCCAAACCGCCATTGACCTGTATACCCTGGGGCAGGGACTAACCGCTGATGGGGTGATTTCGCTTGACCAGCACGCCCTACGCTTGTTAGTTAAGTCGATGGAGCCGGTTGAGGTTGAACACGAACGCGTTACAAGTGCTAATCTCATTCCGTTGTTACATCAAAAATGGGCGCCTGAGGACGGTCAGCCGTTGGATGGCAAGTGGTGGCGACAACGCAAATCATTTCTGACGGCGCTGGCTAGTGCCATTCGCGATCGGTTGGAGTACAATCCGGGCACTATCAATTTACCGCTGCTGGTACAGGGCTTTTATCAAGCGCTGCAAGAAAAACACGCCTTGATTTACGTTTCACAGCCGGGGGTAGAGGATTATTTGGTCCAGCAAAATTTGGCCGGCACTGTGGTCGATACAGAAGGAGATTACTTGATGACGGTCAGTGCCAACGTGGGCTTTAACAAGGCCAGCGCCGCAGTTGACCAACAGCTTGATTATGAAGTGGTTCTGGCTGCCGATGGTCAAGCTCGGGCTGAAGCCACGCTTATGTTACATCATCAAGCCCCAAAGCGACCCCAACCCTGTTCAATTGCGGTGCGCTATGCGCCTGTCTACGAGCAAAATATGCAGCGCTGCTATTGGAATTATTTGCGCTTGTTGGTCCCGGTCCACTCTCATTTGATCCAGGGGCCAAATTTGACGGTCGAAGGGCAATATCTGCTCGACGGCCAGAGGACCACAGGGCAGGTTGATGTTAGCCCGATCTCAACCAAAATGAGCTGGGGACAGTTGCTGCTGCTGGCTCCCGGTGAGAGTCAAACTGTTTCGTATGCCTATACCTTACCGCCCGGCACGGTGAAGCGTCACGACGATGAGTGGCTGTACCGGCTCTACCTGCAGAAGCAGCCAGGCACTCTAAGCAGTCCTGTCCAGGTGTCAGTCGTATTACCCGCCGGGGCGCAGCCGATAAACAGCCGACCTGAACCGGCTACGGTTGATGCCACCACCTTAACTTACCGGTTGGATTTGAATAAAGATCAAACGGTGCAGTTAACCTACACCGTTTCACAGTAAGCGAAGATTTTAAATGAAACAATCATCACCTCCAAGCTTTCGGTTAAGGTGGACTGAGCGTTTCTTGGTATTATTGATGGTTATCATCGGCGGCTTAGGCTTGAGTAATGGGGCGCCGATCAGTTGGGCGGCCTCTCACCAGGCCCCCCAAGCTCAAACGGTACCTCCGAGGCCCCCTACCGTGCTGCCATCACCAACAATTGGAGCGGCCACGCCATCGCCAACTACCAGCCCAGTCGCCTCTGATAGCAATGATAATAGTCGGAGCGATAATATTGATGATGACCGTACGGTCGATCAACCAGAGTCAGGCAGCCAACATCCGGGCAGCGAAAACAAAGCCACCGCCAAGCCAGTCTTAAATGACGGCGCATCGCTCCCAGCTGTCGAGCGGGAAACCACTCTACCGCCGGCCGAGGCTGATCAAATTGAGCCGTTGGGCGGTGATAGTGAAGACTGGCCGGTGGTGAAAGACGGAGCCGCGCTGCAAATGACGCTGCCGAAAGCCACACCGCCAGCTTCCATTGTGCCGGCGGCGCAGACCGCATCACCGACCAACAGCGGCTCGCTTTTGTGGGTAGGGCTGCTAAGCGTGGGGGTTATAATGGTCGGCATCGGCATTGTCTTAGTATACCGGCGCTAAGTCATCTAGATCACTGATCTCTAAAGGTACAACCTCTTATCCTTGAGGATGACTTCCTAATGTTTGTTTTTAACCAAGAGGGATCATGGACCCTGCTCAAAAACGTTGTCTATCCATTGCTTCTCATAACGGTTATTTGCGGTTCCTCGGTTCCGAATGCTATAGCCGTCGAACCCACCCTATTTAGCAACTGCCGGTTAGGTGTTGGCGGAGCGTATGATAACGCCATTGGCTATGATCTCAACCAATTGAATATCGGCCGGTATGTAGATTGGCGAACCAACGCTAATCCGCATAACTCCGGTGGGGTCGGCTTACCCGCCAACGTACAGTATTTGCAAATGGTGCGAGTCAAGCAGAAAAAAGTGGGAGGGTGGGACAGCCCCTATGTTAGCCCGCCGGCATACAACTTTAGCCCCAGTGCCGCCCAGATGGCCACGATTGCAACCGCTTCGCCCGGCTCGATCTGGCTTATTGGCAATGAGATCGAGCGGGTTGACTGGTCGACCGGACAACAAGATGAGATTACGCCGGAACTATATGCCACGGCCTTCCATGAAATTCAAGCCCTCATCAAAACGGCCGATCCGACCGCCCAAGTGGCCATCGGCGGGGTTATCTTAGGTACACCCCTGCGACTTATATATTTGGATCAAGTGTGGACCAGTTACAAGGCACAATTCGGCTATTCGATGGGGCAAGAGATTGATATTTGGAATGTGCATGGCTTTATCTTGCCGGAGGTAAAAGGCGCGTGGGGAATGGATATTCCGGCCGGCTTAGAAACGCCGGCGGACTACTTGCCGCAGGAGGGGCTGTTCTACAGTAAGGGCCTTTTAGGCGACCCGAGCGTGCCCAACAATAATGTTGACTACTATACCGCTCGCGACAAACAGGCTGATATAGCCCTTTTTGCAAATTACCTCAAAGCGTTTCGCGTCTGGATGGCGGCTAAAGGGGAGCGGAATAAACCTCTGCTTAACACCGAATATGGCCTCCTCAACGATTTCTATGGCTACTATGACGAACAAGATGCCGTGAACTTTATGCATGAAACGTTTGATTATATGTTTTCGGCGACCGATGCCAGCGTCGGCTATCCGCTCGATGAGAATCGGTTGGTGCAGGGATGGTTTTGGTATAGTCTGAACTCCGAGTGGTTTCCGTTGGGCCAATTGTACAATTCCACCAATAAACAGCTAACCGTCGTGGGCCAAGGTTGGGAAAATTATGTCACCGATCCCGGCCACCCCATGGCCTCCGTGCCACAAGTCAATCTGTTGGTGGCCAATTTAAAGGCCACACCTAATCCGGCTCCAACCCAGCCGGCACAGCAAGCAACAGTAACCTTATCGGTCGATATAGCGAACAGTGGCAATGTAAAAACCGACACCAATAATACCATCGCGGTCGAATTTTGGAACGGCCCGCCTAATACGTCTGGTTCGACGAAGATTGGTCAAACTCAGTTGGTTGAGGATATTGGTGGCTGCGGCGACTTCATAACGGTTAGCGTGACGTGGTCGGGGCTATCGACAGGCCAGTATAAATGGTTTGTCAAGGCTACTCCGCTGAACGGCGAAACCGCAACAACTGATAATACTGCCAGCAGCAGCTTGATTGTGCGAGGGCAATCCCCGGAGGCCAATAACTCTTGGCTGCCCGTTCTTATAAAGTAATGGTATGAATCATCTGAATCAAACGCAAGACCAGGCTAACGTGTCGGTACAGTTCCAGGCTTTGGCATCGCTTTTTGTTGTAAGCGGGATAATTTCGCTGGGGATATACCTTCAAACGTTGGCTCCCACTATTACCTGGCAGCACAACGGCGCCGATAGCGGTGACTTTGCCACAGCCGTGGCCGTCGGTGGGGTGCCTCATCCGCCGGGTTACCCGACTTACATCACTTTGGGAACAATTTTTCAATCTATTCCCATTGGTGATGTAGCTTACCGTCTTAATCTGCTGTCGGCGGTTAGTGCGGCACTAACGGTGGCTTTGACCAGTCTGATCATCTATCGCGTTTTACTAATCCATAATAATGAAGGGTCTGGACCAAAAGCCATCTTGATTTGGGGCTGCGCCTTGACGGGCGCACTTACGCTGGCTTTTGCCCCGTTATTTTGGTCTTTGGCCGTTGTGGCGGAAGTTTATACGCTAAATACCGTGTTTATTGCAATTTTGTGGTACGGCGCGCTATGTCTCTCGTCCACGAACGAGCGATGGCTTTTGCCCTTGTTATCTCTCACGTTTGGGTTGGGGCTGGGAAATCACCTAACCTTGGTGCTGATTTTGCCGGGGCTGCCGTTTTTAATCACGGTCAAATGGCGATGGTCGTTGGTTATCACTTCTCTAGCAGCCTTTTGCGCTGGAATAGCGGTGTATGGAGTCCTAGTGTTACGGGCCACGGCTTTACCCCCGGTGAATTGGGGTGGAGCTACGACGTGGTCCAACTTTATTTGGCTTGTTTCAGCTGATTTGTACCGCAATTACCTGTTTAGCCTTCCACTGGCGATGATACCGACTCGCCTAATCTCGTTGGGGCAAGTTGTGACGCTCCCATTAATGGGTTGGGGGGTCCCGGTTAGTCTGATGGGTATTCAGTTCACAGCGCAAAAAAACCGTCGCTTGGTCTATGGATTACTGCTGCCTGGTCTGATTATGGCCGTCTACGCCGTTTTCTACAATACCACCGACTCACTGGTTTACTTACTACCGGTGTTGATGATTTTCGCGTTGTTTTTGGGCTGGGGCCTTTATCACTTTGGGATGCATATTCCAACACTACTTTCGTTCCAATTAAGTCAGGCGGGTTTTATATTAGGCGCGCTAGTGCTTATCCCATTGTTGTCACTAACATTGAATTTTTCCGGCCAAGATCTGAGTGACGATTATGAGGCTCTGGATTATGGCCAGGAGAATCTTCACCTTGTTCAGCCCAATGCCATTATTATTACAACCGACGATTACCGGACCTTTGGCTTGTGGTACGTTCGTTATGCCCTGGCCGTCCGTCCGGATGTAGCCATTGTCAACAGCAATCTTCTGGTATATCCGTGGTATCAAAACCTCATCCAACATGAGCACCCCCATGTATCTATTTTCGATAATTATGGCCGCCCCTTAATCAGCCTTTCACGTTTTGTCGAAGCTAATCTCGCAACGTCGCCGCTATATTTTGCGACACACTCAGGATTTACACCTAGAAACTTTGAGCTGGAAACAGTAGGTGACCTCCAACACGTGATCGGCCCTAAGCCTGACGGAGATGAGTCCGTAGAAAACAAGCAGGATTGAAAGGATTTATGACGTATGTCCAAAGTATCGTTTTCGATATTTATTATTTCAGTGACATTATTAACACTTTTTTTTAATCGGGAAAGTTTTCCGCTATCAAATTTTCAAGGGGAGATATCGCCACCACTTTGGCCAAGCAGTAAATTAGCCTATGCTCAAACTGGTCCAACAATTCCTCCACCTTATGCTGACCTTGTGGTTGTTAAAACCGATGAACCTGATCCGGTCGCAGTTTCCGCTCTTTTGACATATACGATCACTATTACTAATCAAGCAACTGTTGACGCAGAGAATGTAACCTTAGCGGACATGCCCCCTTCAAGCGTAATCATTAGTTCGGTGACACCTAGCCAGGGCAGTTGCAATGCTCCCCAATTAAACTTTTCATGCGCATTGGGAACGATTGCTGGGGGAATGACGGCCACAGTAACCGTCGTGGTTACGCCCACAGTTGCCGGTGAGATTACCAATTACGTTATTGTCGTCAGCACGACTCCGGAATTCGATATAACTAACAATCGAACCGAAGAGACAACGCAAGTCGAGTTAGCCTCGTCGCCTTCAGCCCAGAAATTCTACTTGCCCATATTATTCAATTGGCGTAGTCCACCCGCCTCAGTCAAATAGCACGGGCAGAATTAAACGTAATTTATGTATGACCGGCGCAACCGTAGGCGCTCACTTACATCAGAGCAAATTCAAGGCTCGCTAAGCCACGCTTTGTTACACACCATCATCAAGGTCCACACTAAGCTCAGAGAGAGGACGACCAATACCTAACCTATCTCTGCTTACTCCCCATACCCGTGGTGGCACCGAATAGTACCGAGCTTAAGCAAGGAGATATTGAATTATGGAAGATAAAGATTTACAAGACCAGCTTAAAGGTCTCTTTTCTGATCTGGTCGATATTCCACCCCCTAAAACCAACCCAAAATCGCCGCTGCGCAAACAGCCGAGTCAGACCCGACGGGGCGATGAAGTGGTTTATCAGCCAAACAAAAAAACGATTCAATCCAACCGTCAAGAAAATATCGTTCGGCCCAAGCCGTTACCAGTGGTGGTCACGCCAGCCACTGTGCCACCCGCCAAATCAGGCATCCATTGGCGCTTGCTTAGTGTGGCCGTCTTAATCACCTTGGTGGTGCTGATGTTTATTATGTACGGCCCGGCCATCGTGTCGATCATCACAGGCAATGAACCAGAGTCAGACGTGGCTGAGGTCATCATTCCCCTTAGCCCAACGCCCACCCCAACTGCCTCCAACACGCCTACGTCACCGCCCATCACGCCAACCTCCGCCCTATCCATTTCAGAACCCACCCTGACACCAACAGCGCCAGCCGGGGGCAGTTCATTGCTCTTAAAACCAGCCTCGGCCGATACCGGCTGGCTGGTAAGTGAAGAAGGGAAGCATGGACCTCTTGAGATCCAGCCGACTAATCATTTTGGCGACTCGTTTCTTTACGCCGGCGTTTTAGAAGGCAAAGATTATGTGGGAGCCTTTCAGTTTGATTTACGGCAGATACCACGTGGAACCGAGGTGAGGGGAGCCAGCCTGAAACTAACCGGGCTAAGAGCGGACCAGCTTGACCCAACTCAAGATGGTGAATGGCGGCTGCAACTGCTGGACTCGACCATTGACGACCGCTGGAGTGAGCACTCTTACCGGCAAATTACCCACGCCGAGGCGGTTTACACCTTTGAACCGGCCCTCAAGGCCAAAAATCTGACTCCGGAAACGGAGTATACTTTTGAATTTGGGCCGGAAGCCCTAGCCGTGATAGAGCAGCGGTTGTTAGAGGGCGGTGATAATTTTGGTCGTAGAGTGTCATTTCGAATTGTGGGGCCTACAAAAGGGCCCAGTAATTTGTTTGCCTGGGACAGCGGCTTTGGGCCGGCCACCAAGGGCAACGGCCCGGCCCTGTTTATTACGGTAGGAGCGGCTCCGGCTAAAACTCCGCCGCCCTACTTTGTGGTAGTAACCGGTACACCCACCCCGCAAAACGTGGCTACCGCAGCGGCTTTCTCAGTTCAAATGACAGCTCAAGCTCGGCAGCTGGGTACGTCCACACCTCTTCCACCCAATTGGATTACGCCCGTAGTTGTAACAGCGACACCGGCTCCTGGCAACCAAGCCACCGCAGAAACGCAGAGCCAAATGGCCACCGCCATTGCCCTGACCACAGGTGAGCCGCCGGCTATTAGTCTTGCGACGTCTACTCCTACCTATGTCATTGTGACCAGCACGCCCACTGCGCAAAACATCGCCACGGCCGCCGCTCAAGCATTGATAAGCAGCCAGGCCACGCCGCTACCGGCCAACTGGGTCACACCGGCGGTAGTTACGGTCACACCCACACCGGAGAATGCGGCTACGGTAGAATATTATCGAGCGGTAGCCCTGACTACCGGTACGCCTACGCCCATGCCGGCTAACGTCCAAACGGCCACCGCCACACCGGTCGCTGTGGCGGTTAATCCGCTTGCCTTACCAACAGCCACCGCCACACCATCACCGACACCGCAGTCAATTCCGCCGTCGCTGTTAGGTAAGATTATATTCTTATCTGATCGGGAAGGAGCTACCGATGAGGAGCGGGTCAGAGCCGACTTGCTGGGGGTCAAACCGGAAGTTATTCCGGCGCCGTACGTCTATGATCCGATCACGGGCGAGTTGTCGCGCTTGAGCGATATTTGGCCCTACCAAGTAGTAATCGCCCGCGAGGGGTGGTCGGCCGATGAGCAGTTTCAAACCTATGTTAAACAGTTATTATGGACCCACATCAATAATGTGGCTACCGAGGTATATGCGGTCCACTACTATGACTTTACTTACAATGTTGAGAAAGTGGTAACTAACTTTGGTTCTGGAATTGCCTATGATCCGGTCTGGTCTCCAGTTAGTAATGAGATTGCGCTGGTAGCCACCGAAAGCGGAAATGATGAGATCTGGCGGATCAATCATGACGGTACCGAGCCGGTACAGTTAACCAAGAATTCGTGGGAATGGGATAAACACCCCACATGGTCGCCGGACGGGCAGCAAATTGTCTTTTATTCCAACCGAACCGGTACAAACCAGATTTGGATCATGAATAAAGACGGCAGCGACCAACGGCTGCTTATGGAGGCCAACCCTTACAACGATTATGATCCGGTTTGGGTTAAAAACCTCAACCCGGCGCCCGGCTGGGAAAAATTGCCGGATTGGCGATTTGTGAAACCAGCAGGAGACGGCCAGTAGGCGTTATCCGTAAACCGCCGCAACCTGAGTCAACTAAGGAACGAAGTTGTGTTCAAAGGTCAAAGGATGCAGCAGTTTACCGCTTATATGGAAAAGCAACTATTAGGAGATAATCAATGAACGACA
Organism: Anaerolineae bacterium; assembly: GCA_020433785.1. Next base: position 4,717 of record JAGRCC010000547.1, on the reverse strand, counting down.
GCATGGAGTTGAACCAATACCTAGCTATTGGCAAAAAATGGTGGTGGCTGCTGGTATTAGGGCTGATCATCGGGGCTGCTGCCGGTTACTTTATTAACCAGCAGCAGCCCTCGGTTTACCGGGCCACGACCACTTTGATGGTTGGTTCTTCAAATCAAGCCCCCAATTTAAATAACGCCGACATCCGCACGGAGGCGCAGATCGCTCGTACGTACGCCAGTATGGCTCAACGCCAGCCCATCCTGCAAAATGTGGTTGACACCCTGGATCTGAGCCAACCTTGGGAGGTATTAAGAGCCCAAGTAACGGTGGTGCCGGTACCGGACACGCAGCTTCTGGAGATCACTGTAATTGCCGGCTCAACCGAGGAGGCTAAGCTCATTGCCGATGAGGTGGCTAATCAACTGATTATACTCAGTGCAAACCCCGCTCAGGTCCAGAAAAATTCAGAAAACCGGCAGTTTGTGGAACAGCGCCTTGACAATCTGCGAGCCAAGATCGTAGCAGGGCAGAAGCGCTTAAGCACGTTAGACCAGGCCATGAGTGGCTCCCTTTCCGCCCAGAAGGTCCAAGAGCTCCAAAGTGAAATTAATGAACTGGAGGGGCTTATTGCGGATTGGGAAAATAATTACACTCAGCTTTTTATATTCTTTGAAAGTGAAAAGCCTCTAAACAGCCTGGCCGTTTTTGAGCCGGCCCGAGCCAATGCTCAATCGGCAGCGGCTAATCCGCTTAGAGCTACTGCGATGGGCGGCGCGGTCGGGTTAATGCTGGCTCTAGCCATTGTTTTCTTGATAGAGTATATGGACAACACCATTAAGACGGCCGATGACATAAAACAAGTGCTGGGGTTGACGTCATTGGGCCGAGTTTATCAAATCAAGGGCAATACCTACCATGATAAGCTGGTTACGTCTCAAGCGCCATTTTCGATCATACCGGAGACGTATCGCATGATTCGTAGTAATCTGCAGTTTATGTCCGTTGACCAGTCGACGAAGTCGATTTTGATTACGAGCCCATCCCCGGAAGAGGGTAAGAGTACCACAGCGGCTAATTTAGCCGTGGTGATGGCTCAAGCCGGGTTCAAAACGATCATAGTCGACACCGACCTGCGGCGGCCGGTGCAGCACGAGTTGTTCCAAGTTCCCAACAACCGCGGCCTGACTAATTTACTATGCGCCCCTCGCTTTGATTTAAAACCGTATATCGCCCGTACGACAGTAGATAATCTCTATTTGTTGCCCAGTGGTCCGGTTCCGCCAAATCCTTCAGAACTACTCGGCTCCACCCGGATGGAGCGTCTAGTCGATCTCCTAAGCAATGTAGCTGATGTAGTGATTTATGATAGCCCGCCTGTGCTGGCCGTCGCCGACGCGCTGGTCTTGTCAAATCAAGTTGACGGAGTTGTTCTAGTGGTCCAAGCCCAGAAAACACGTATCAAGGGGGCCAAGCAATCCATTGCTACATTACAGCAGGCCGGCGCCAATCTGTTAGGGGGTATCGCTAATAGAGTCACAAGCACTCCCCCTCAATATAAATATTATCGGCAGGAATACTCGACTAATGGCCACAATGGCTCTAAACCGCTCATTCGACTAGATACCAATTCCACCCCCAAAGACCACACCAAACATAACTACGAGTATAACCACAAACCCGTTTAATGGCCGTAAACTACCGGAACTCTTAATTAAGCTCAATAATTAATTCTAATCACCTATGAAAATTACAAAGATTAATAAATTTGAGGGAGGCGACACCCAAAGGGGTCAATATCGAAATACCTCAGTCCTTTTTGGCCATATTCTCATTTATCTGGGGCTAGTTGGGGTCGGTCTCTTTCTTATAATAGGTGCTACCAAAAGCTATCGGATTTATGCGTCGTATCAACGGTTAAATGCTGAAATCAGTCATTTGCAAGCTGTCGGTACCAAGGACATAAGCCAATTATCAGATCAGGAGTTGACTCGGCTAGGAGATAGTTTGGGGCAGGCTGCCAATCAGTTTGACATCTTAAACCGGGAAACTGAACTCTTTTGGCCGCTGCTGGAAAGGTCGGGATGGGTACCGGTCTACGGGGGAGACCTAAAGGCTGCCCCAAGATTGCTGGCAACCGGTCGACAACTAAGCCACTCCCTGGTTATCCTGGCCGAGGTGCTGAACGACTCGCGCCAAACGTTAAAGAAGCCTGACTGGCTGTCCAGTTTGGTCGCTACATTAAACGATTCGCATGCCGACATGGATAGGGCTTTGATCTTACTACAACAAAGCCAGGCCAATTTGGACGGTGTTCCGGTCGAGACGCTCACTCCGGCGGTGGCCGAGCGTGTTCAGTTATTGCAGCGGTTTCTACCGCCGATGACGACGGGCGCGGCGCTTGCGGCTCGATTGCCGGCGTTACTTGGGATTGAGTCGCCCCAAACTTATCTCATCTTATCGCCCAACTCGGATGAACTGCGCCCGGCTGGCGGATTTATAACCCTTGCCGGCCACATTACCTTTGATCGGGGGCGGATTACCGATTTCAAATTATACAACAGTTCTCATGTTGACGAAGAGACGGAGAATCACCCTTATCCGCCTGCTCCAATGTACTACTATATGAAAGCCGGTTACTGGCTCATGCGTGACGTTACCTGGTCGCCCGATTTTCCGGCTGTGGCCGACACGGCGGTCGATTTATATGAGTTGGGGCAGGGTATTCAAGCTGATGGGGTAGTGAGCTTGGATCAGCATGGCCTGGTTCAGTTGCTGCGCGCCTTTAAGCCACTCAGCGTAAACGGAGAGCAAGTGACCAGTGATAATGTTATCAAATTAATGCGTTGGCATTGGTCGCCGAATGCCTGGCAGGGTGCCCGTGGGGATTGGTCGCAGCAGCGAAAGGCATTTTTGGTTGAACTGAGTGAAACCATCCGGCAAACCATCGAGCAGCAGCCATCCACAATTAAGCTGCCAATTTTAGCTGAAATGATAGAGCAAGCTTTGGCTGAAAAGCATTTGCTGGTCTATATGAAGGATCCTGTGTTACAGAGTCATATTGTTGACAAAAACTGGGGTGGAGCTATTAATTCTGGCAATGGCGATTACCTCATGATAGCCGATGCCAATGTGGGATTCAACAAAGCCAGCGCTCTGGTACAACGCGGACTAATTTATCATATTACCTTGGCAACCGACGGTAGCGCCAAGGCCCAGGCTCATTTAACCTATGAGCATCATGGACGGCCACACTCTACCCCGTGTTCAATCCTGCCTCGCTCTGATCCGGTTTATGAAGATAATATGCAGCGTTGTTATTGGAACTATATGAGGTTAGTAACTCCGGCTGCTGCCCACCTAATCAGCGGGCCAGGTAAAGTGGTTGAAGGTAAATATTTGCTACACGGTGAAACAACCACAGGTGAGCCCGACGTCGAATTGCTGCTAGATAAACAGAGTTGGGGTCAATTGTTTATGCTGACCCCGGATCAAACCACCTTGCTTGATTTTGAGTATGAACTTCCGGCCGGCACGGCACGAAAAATTGATGAGTCGCTGTGGCAGTACACGTTGTATCTGCAAAAACAACCGGGGACCTTAACAACTGATACGCAAGTAACAGTGGCATTGCCTTCCGGAGCTCAGTTGACTCAAAGCCAGCCTCCGGCAACTCTTGACCAGAATGGTGCACTGACTTTTTCAACTAATCAAAAAACCGATTGGCAATTACTGTTATATTACAAACTGCCCCAAAAGGAGTAAGATAATGAACAAGACTAATTATCGAAGGCTAAAAGCCTACTTTGTAATCATACTCGGTATTATTCTATTTGCGATCAGCCTATTTTGGGAGAGTGGTCAAACGATAACGTGGGCTGCCCAGACTGATAATGGCAACGGTACCATTAACCCAGGTCCTACTAGTGAGCCTGGAGACAATGATAACGATGATGACAGTGATAACGATGATGACAACAGTGGTGGTCCAGGCGGCAAACTACCGGGAGGCGGACCGCCCGGTGGATTACTTCCGGATAACGGCACGAGAGGTCCTAATCTAGCCGATCTTAGTCTTAGAAAATGGGTTAATGAGCCGCTGCCTTATGTGGGCCAAGTTATCACTTATACTATTGTCATTAGTAACAGTGGTCCAAGAGGTGCCTTCGGAGTATACGTACTTGATCAACTTCCTATGGGAGTTGTCCTAAGTGATGCCGTAGCGACCCGGGGTAAATATTACAATAGCGTCGGCTTATGGGATGTTGGGGTTATTCGAGTCACAGAACGATTGACCTTAAACCTCATTTCAGTTGTAAGCGGCACGGGTCGGATCACCAATACAGCGGAAATTACGCGGGCTTCTCCCACCGATCCTGACTCGATCCCGGCCAACGGTGTTCAGATTGAGGATGATTTGGCTTACGCCGTCATTACCCCGACCCTGACTACCACCGATCAGGCCGAGAACGAACGTCAGGCGGCCTTTATGGATCAAGTCCTACTGACTGGATCAACTCAGACTCTGGATGAAAATAACGTCTCTCAGCCAGAGAACAACCCAGCTCCGGGGATCGAAGCGCCAAATCTGGCCGGTGCGGAGGCATCGGTCAAGGCAATGTCTAACCCAGCTGAGGTCTTCCCACTAACGTGGATCTTACTGTTAAGTGGTGGGATCGTGCTGATCGTAGCCGGGCTGTGGCTGGCAAAACACTAAATACAGTGTAAATTAAGAAAG
>JAGRCC010000546.1:7015-15062 GCA_020433785.1 Anaerolineae bacterium | reverse complement strand
GGCGAGGAACCGATAATAAAGCTTACAGCTAAGCTCAAAATAATGAGCGCACTAAATATATAAATCAAAATTTGCTGCCGAGATAATTTCCGCTTTTTACCGGTAACTTCAACTTTCGACGGCGGCGGGCCGACGGGTTTGGTTCCTTTTTTCTTGCGCTTTTTTGAAACGGGCATGAACTTATCCTAACCTTCAACTTAAAGATACGTGTGAAATTATACTCAAAGCCCCAAGATTGGCAAAGGATTTTTCAACGTTTAATAAAATTTAAAAGTTGGCTGCGTCAATGGCGCCACCTTGCCCTAAAACGGCATTGCGCCGGTTGAGCGAGTCGAGTTTTTCCTCTGTGGCCATAACCACAATCTCATCCCCCAGTTGGAGTTCAGTAGTTAAGTTTGGCGGAATATCGACCTGACCGTTGCGGGCGTGCAGCAGAATCGTCAAGTCTTGTTCGGCATGCAGGGCCGCCAGTGAGGCTCCATTGAGGGCACCCCCGTTGATTTGCAACCGGGTGATGGCCTGGGTGGTATAGCCAACCTCCACCGAACGAATGTTGCGCCGGTTGAGCGCGGCAGCTACAAAATCGGGGGCGGCCAGGGCGGAGGTGCTGTAGACGGCGGCATTGACGCCAAAACTGTGGCGCATTTGTTCAGCCAATTTGTCATTAAAAATACGGATGACGACTCGAATATCGGGATTGAGCGCCCGGGCCTGGAGCGCGACTTGCAGGTTGGTCATATCATCAGCGGTGCAGGCGACCACAGCGGACGCTCGCCCGGCCCCGGCTTCGGCCAAGTTGGCGCGCCAGCGGAGGTCGCCATATTGTACGGTTACCCCCCTTTCTTTCAGCCGGTCGCCCAGCCGGCGCGGCCGGTCATCCATGGCCACAACGTGGCAGCCTAAATCGGCCAAGTTTTGGGCTACCCGATAGCCGGTATTGCCTAACCCACAGACCAACACCGCCCCATAATGGTATGAGGAATGCCGGGCCGCTTGCTCGCTGCCGTATTCAATCAACTGGAGCATTTTGGCCACGGTAGTGAAAACAAATAGAGTATCGTGGCATAGTAGTTGTGTGGTCGGGTTGGGTTCCACCGTAGCCAGCCCGCCGTGATGGTGAGAGACTACTGTCACATCGCGCTCCTCGGCAACCTCGCCAATCGTCCGGCCCAGCATCGGCGAGGTTGGCCCCAGCGGCAGCCGGGCCAGTACATATTTGCGGTGCGCCAGTTCAAACGTCTCGACGATCTCGCCGCCGATGGCGGCATAAACAAAAGTCGTTGCAGCCACGGCCGAACGGCTGATCACGGCATCAACCGCAAATTTTTCTTGAAACTCCTGGGTTAGCTCATCCTCAAACTGGCGCAGAATAACCCGCACGCCGGGCCGGAGTTGGCGCGCCCGAACGGCGGTCTCAAGGTTGGTCCAATCGGAGTCGGTGCAGGCAATGACCACGCTGGCTTGTTCGATAGCGGCCCGTTTGAGCGTCTCCTCATCTTCCAAATTGCCTAAAATGACCGGCATACCGCCGGCGATCAGCGTTTCAACCAGGGGCGACTGTTGGTTATTGATGCCTACCACAGACTTGCCATACTTGTGGGCCAATCGCTGCGCCACCCGATAGCCAACACGTCCCAAGCCACACACCAGAATATGTTGGTCAGCGGTGGCCCGGATCAATGTTTCCTGCCACTCTTGTCCGCGCTCGTTGCGCATGAAAAAAATGCGAACCACCCGGATAACCCGCACACCAAGGACGGAAACAAGCGGCAAGCCAATTAGCGGTACAATAAAAGGAAAAATATCGAGTTGAGATGCGACCGGCAGATCACTAAACGCTAGTTGAAAAAAGGTCATATTAATAATAGCGAATACGGCCTTAGCGTAGCTCAACGGCGGCGTATCAGGTATTAATTCCAATTCCCAGCGATTGTAGCCCCATTGAAAAAGCGCGGCCGCGAGCAGCAACGCCGCCAGCAAAAGCACAGTCACTCGCCAAGGAAAAAGGTGGATGAAAACCAAGCTATCTCGATTCATATTATGCCACCAACGCAGCGGCAATGCTCTGAGGAGCCGAAATCGATGGCGATATTTTTTTAGATGTTGTTTCATAGGTAAGATAGTTTATAACGTTGTTGTTTAAAGACTATAAGTTCCATATTAACTAAAAACCAACCAAAATCAAGCTAAATCTAAGGAATTGATATGATGAAAGAAAAGCGGACAAACATCTCGACCGGCACGCCATGGGAACCGGTGGTCGGCTACTCGCGGGCGGTGCGGGTGGGCAATGTCGTTCACGTGTCGGGTACGACCGCCACCGATGAAAAAGGGCAGTTGGTCGGCATAGGTGATGCCTACGCGCAAGCGATCCAGACCCTCAAGAATATCGAGGCCGCGTTGAACGCAGCCGGAGCCGATTTACAAGATGTGGTGCGAACGCGCATGTACGTAACCAACATCGACAATTGGGAGGCGATTGGTCGCGCTCACGGCGAGTTTTTTAGCAACATCCGGCCCACCACCTCGATGGTTGAGGTTAGCCGCCTGATTATGCCGGAGATGCTGGTCGAGATCGAGGCGGAGGCGATTGTGGGGGAGGAAGGCGAAGGCTGAGGCTAAGGCTAAGAAATGACAATTATAACCTTATGGTATCAGACCCATTATCCCAGGCTAAATCCATACGGAATTCCCACCGGTATTGGTTGCGAATGGCGGCGGCTGTTGGCGCTTCGGTTTTGGGCGGACTGTGCTTGTTAGTCGGGTTGATTTACATTCAGCTCGAAGCCTTTCTCGTCCCTCATCGGGCAACCGAGGTCGGCACACCGGAAGAACTCAACCGGCCCCATCGGGATGTTACCTTAACCACCCGTGACGGGTTGAAAATTGCCGGCTGGTACATTCCGGGTACGCGACCGCACGCTATTATTCTTGTCCACGGCATCCACGCCAATCGGCGAACAGTGCTGCCTGAGGCCAAGATCTTGGCAGAGGCCGGTTATCATCTGCTAATGATCGACTTGCGGGGGCATGGTCAAAGCGACGGTCAACAAAACAGCTATGGTTACCGGGAGGCGCTCGACGTGCAGGCCGCCGTCGATTATCTCGAAAGGCTGCCAGACATAGAGAAAATCGGCGCGCTGGGGACGTCGCTAGGTGGGGCAACGGTGGTGCGTGCGGCGGCCAGCGACGAGCGGATCGCGGCCGTAGTTGTCGAAAGCAGCTACAGCAGCCTGCCCGCCGCCATCGACGATGGGTTCGATAACCTGGCGTTCTTTCCCAAATGGCCGTTTGCCCCGTTGTTCGTCAGCCTGGCGGAATGGCGGTTGGGCGTGAAAGCGGCACAGATCGACTCGGCGCGTGATTTGGCCTCTTTCAAATCCCGGCCAGTGTTGATTATCCACGGCCTGGATGATCAGCTTTTTCCGCCGGCTCACGCAGAGCGCATGGTTGCCTCGGCGCAGGAGCCGAAAGAATTATGGTTAATCGAGGGCTTAGGGCATGCTAATCCGGTGCCGGGCCACGAGGTGGAATATCGCGAGCGGGTGGTGGGTTTTTTCGAAAAAGCGTTTAAAGAGTAGCGTTTCGCCGTTTGGATCGGAAACATGCGGCCTTGGTAGTAATTGGTAAATGGTAATTGGTAATTTTGGTTAGCTACCTTTATCTACTAATTACTAATTACCAATTACCGCATTAGAAGAGCCTCCGCTGTGAGGTAACACACAGCAGGAGTTCCCGCCTACTCATTCTTCAACCACGGATCGAGCGCATCGCGCAGGCCATCGCCGATGAGGTAGATGGACAGTGTGGTCAAGAAAATAAACAGACCGGGGGCAATGACCAGCCACGGCGCATTGGTGAAACTACCCAGCGAGCCGTTCATCATATTGCCCCAACTGGCGTGAGGCGGGCCAATCCCCACCCCCAGAAAGCTGAGGCCGGCTTCAGCAATAATAGCGCTGGCGATATCGAAGATGGCGATGACGATGATGATGGACGAGACGTTCGGCAGCATATGCCGGAACATAATCCGCCAGATCGACGCGCCGGTGGCTCGGCTGGCGATAATGTACTCACGCTCCCGAATCGAGAAGATCTGGCCCCGCAGCAGGCGCGATACGCCCATCCAACCGAAAACCCCCAATAGAAAAGACAATCCCTCTGGCGTTCGAAAAACAGGGAAGGTACCGGCCAAAATAATGAGCAGAAACAACAGCGGAATGCTGCCCAGTGTCATGATGATCGCATTGATCACATCATCGATCCAGGTGGCGGCGTAATAGCCGCTGACCAAGCCAGCCACCACTCCCAGCGTCATCCCTACGGCCGCTACGTATGCGCCAATCCGCAGCGAGATGCGTCCGCCGTAAATGCCGCGCGTCAGCACATCGCGCCCGGCGTTATCGGTGCCGAGCCAGTGACAATTACCCGGTCCGGCGCCAAAGCACTCGCGCAGACCGGCCCACGAGGCGGAGAAGATACCGCTCCAAAGTGCCCAGTTACAGCCTTCATCACTCTGGCATGTGCGGGTAAATTGCTGAAACATCGGCCAAGACTCTTCGGCCCACGTCGGCGGATCGTTACGCTCGCGCAGGCTGGTATTGTTGGGATCGTAGCCAAGAATATTGTTGGCAATCCAGGGAGCACCGACAGTAATGATGATCATAAAAAGGCCCAGAGCCATCGCCGCCAGCGTGATTTTGTCGCGCAGTAACTTTCGTCTAACCGCGCCCCAGTAGGTTAGCTCTTTAAAGTCTTCTTGTGTTTCACCAGCTCGACTGGGTAAAGTAAGGGTTCGTTCAGCCATAAGTCTTCCAATGTTATAGAGTTTACAGGGTTACACGGTTGCAAGGTTGCAGAGTAACAAGTTACAGAATGGTAGTGTGGTAGAGTTACAAGTCACAAAATTCAAAATAGTTTTTCAACTGTATCCGTAAGAAACCAATTATCAATTATCAATTGATCATTATTTTGCCACATCGTATCTCACGCGCGGATCGACCAGACTGTATAGAATATCGACCATCAGCAGCCCCAACACACCCAAAAACGAGCCGATCACGAAGAGCGCCATCATCACCGGGAAGTCGCGGGCGTTGACGGCGGTGATGAACAGCCGGCCCATTCCCGGCCAGGAAAAGACCGTCTCAAACAGCACCGAGCCGGACAGCGCCAGCAGAAAGATGCCACTCAGACCGGTCACAAACGGCATAATAGCGTTGCGCAGCGCGTGGCCATAGACGACCCCTTTTTCCGACAGTCCTTTAGCGCGAGCGGTTCGAATATAATCCAAATTCAAAACCTCCAACATCTCGAACCGTAGGATGCGGGAGAACCCGATCCAGCCGCCAATCGCGCCCACGGTGGCCGGCAGGATCAGGTGGTGCAGCCGATCAAGCAGAGAGCCATCGCCGATGGTGTACATGCCACTCAGCGGCACCAGCCCTAAATAACCGCCCAAGAAAATGAGCAGCAGCAGCCCCAACCACCAGTGCGGCACGGTGTTGACCAGTACTGTCGAAACGCGAATGATATGATCCGGCAATTTTCCTCGTTTAATTGCGGCATAAACCCCTAACGGCAGCCCGCCGACAACGCTGAGTAACAAACTAGCCGCGCCCAGGATGAAAGTGGCCGGCATTCGCTCAACAATAACATCGATCGCGGGTTGACCCTTGAAAAAGAAGGATTTACCGAAGTCCAGCCGGATAATGCCCTTTCCGCACCGGTCCGGATCGGCCAGGCAGCGGCCGCTACGCCACGTTTCAGTGCGCGGCAGCCAATCCTCGCCGGCCAGCCAGGCGATGTATTGGATAACGATGGGCCGGTTGACCCCGTACAAGGTCGCCAGCCGCTCAACATCGGCGCTGGTGGCTTTGGGGTCGTCTTCCAAAAATTGCACCGGGCCGCCGGGCGCAGCCTGATAAATGATAAAACCAATCAGGGTTGATAACCAGATCAGGAAAAAAGATTGAACGCTACGTCGAATGATGTATCTTGCTAACATCTTACCAACCTATGGAAACGCTTAAAAACAGGTGACTGTGTATCACCTGACGCGATTGATAAATTAAGGGGCGTCCCAAACTTCGAGACACCCCATAAACTGCTACTCTTGTTGGATATACCACTCTTCCGCATTCCAGCCGATACCCAGCCGGGTCGGTTCGATGCCTTTAATGCGGTTGTTTTGCCCACTTCGAGATTTGCTAAAGAAAAGGAAAATTCGGGGCGAGTCTTCGGCGATGATCTTTTGAATCTCGCCATATTTTTCTTTGCGCACGTCGATGTCATACGTAGCGCCGGCTTCGTCAAACAGACTCTCAACATCTTTGTTAATGTAGGCCGAGAAGTTCATCTCCGGAATGTTCTCTTCCAGCCACCAGGGGAATGAGGTGTGCGGCTCAGGCGTCGAGTTGATACTGAGCAGCACCAGATCCCAGGTTGGGTCGGCGGAGCGGAACTCGTCCAGGAAGCTGGCCCATTCCAGCGCCTGGATTTCAACGTTGATGCCGAGCTTGCCGAGTTCATCCTGAATGATCACGGCCATCAACTCTCGCGTTTGGTTGGTGTTGGGGCCGTAGAGTAAGTTCAGGGTTAACTGTTCACCGTTTTCATCGACCATTTTATCGTCTTGCAGGGTGTAGCCGGCCTCGGCCAGCAGTTCGACGGCCTTATCCGGATCGTAGTCGTAGCAGGGCACATCGGGCGTAAAGGCCCAGGAGGTTTCAGGATAGATCGAGCACACCCGCTGGGCTTGGCCTAACATCACCTCTTCGGTAAGCAGGTCTTTGTCAAGGGCGTAATTGAGGGCATGCCGGACGTTGATGTCTGACGTGGGGAAGCCCTCACGCATATTCAGCCCCACAAAGCTGATGCTGGCGCTAACCGACCACCACTCATAGACGGTCGCGTTGTCAAGCTGCTTGGCATCTTCCAGGTTTTCCGGGGTAATGTCGGTGGTGTCGATCTCACCGGATTTGAACATCTGGTAAGCCACATCGCCATCAGGCACAATTTCGACCACCTGGCGTTCGATGTTCGGCGCACCGTGATACCAGTAATTTTCGTTGGCTTCAAAAATAGCGTATTGATCCCGCTTCCATTCAACCAATTTGTAAGGACCTGAGACCACGCTGGGGCTGAGAATTTCGGGGTTTTTCTCCGGGTCATCCCAAGACAGGTTTTCCCAGATGTGTTTGGGCAGCGGCGTAATCAAATCGACCTGGCCCAGCGCCGGGGCGTAGACTTCGGCCAGATTAATTTCCAATGTCCGCTCGTCGACAGCTTTGACTGCCTTAATGAACTCAAGCTGAGACAGATAGGGGTAACCATTTTCCGGCTTGATGGCTTGCTCATAGGTCCACTCGTAATCGAAAGCGGTTAGCGGTTCGCCATCGCTCCATTTCAAATCATCGCGCAGGACAAAAGTGAAGGTCAGGCCGTCATCGGAAATGGTGTAGCTTTCGGCCCAATTGGGGATAAGCTCCATTGTATTTTCATCGTAGCGCAGTAAGCCACTGTAGTAAACCGTGTTGGCATAACCGCGCGAGGCGGAGTCGGAAATCAAATAGGGATGAAAACTAACCGCATCAGAAGTAGAGACGCTGCGGTATTCTCCGCCGAATAATTCAGCATCGCGCGGGCTGGTCACTTCCTCGTCACTGTTAACGGTTGCGCCTAAATCCAGTTCTTTGGTGATATCTGACTCTTCCGAAGCCTTAGCCGCTTCCGATATTTGTTCGTCTTCGCTCGACTCTTCGGCAGCGGCTTCTTCTTCAGCCGCCTCGACTGGCGCTTCTTCCGCAGCCGGTTGGGCTTCTTCTTGTGGCTCAGCCTCGGCCGGCGCTGGCTCCGGTGCGGTGGCGGCCCCACAAGCCGCCAGAGTCATCGACACAACAACGATGAATGAGATTACCGATAAATATCTAAGACGTAATTTTAAATTCACAAAAACCTCTTCTCTTTTCTCCTATCCTGCTCTGTGATCGCAGACCTTGTTTAACAGGCCATTATGAGTTGGCAGTTGGCATGTCATTTCGAGGAG
>JAGRCC010000546.1:0-6922 GCA_020433785.1 Anaerolineae bacterium | reverse complement strand
GGATGTCAAGTGCGTAACTCCTAATAAATCCTAGTTTGCCGGCTCGTCGGAAATATACCAATCATTTGAATTCCAGGAAATGCCGATGACTTTCGGCTCGATACCCTGAATACGCTTATTCTGCCCGCTGCGGGATTTACTGTAGAATAGGTACATATAGGGCGAGTCCTCGGCCAGAATCCGTTGAACTTCACCGTATTTTTCCTTGCGAATGTCGGTATCGTAGGTAGCGCCGCCTTCTTCAAAAAGCTGTTCCACCTCTTTGTTGACATACGCCCCAAAATTCAAGTCGGGGATATTTTCCTCGGAGAACAACGTAAATGAGATGTGCGGCTCCAGCACGCCGCCCCAAGTGGCGGTCAACAGGTCCCAATTCGGGTCGCTAGAGCTTTTGGCTTCAAGGAAACTGGCCCACTCCAGTGCCTCGATGTCCACCTGAACGCCGACGTCGGCTAGATAATCCTGGACGATGAGCGAAATTAGTTCGCGCACTTGATTGTTGTTGGGGCCGTAGATGAATTTGAGGGTGAGCTGCTCCCCGTTTTCATCGACCAATTTGCCCGTCACTTTCTCGCCGTCGGGATCGAGCAGCCCGCCGTTAGGATCAATTTCAAACGTATCGAGCGTGGACACATCGAGCGGCTCGCCGGTTTTATCCCAATTAAAGGTGTAGCCCGCTTCGGCAAAGAGCCGGAGCGACTCGCGCGGATCATACTCGTAGCAGGGGACATCCGGATTATACACCCACAGGGTATCGGCGTAAATCGAACACATGCGCCGAGCCTGACCGAGCATGACTTCTTCGGTTAGCAGATCTTTGTCAACAGCGTAGTTGATCGCGTGTCGAACGTTGATATCGCTGGTAGGAAAGCCTTCGCGCAGGTTGTAGCCCACGTAGCTCCAACTGGCCGCGGGCGACCACCATTCATAGACGTTGATATTTTCCGTTTGCTTGGCGTCTTCCAACTTTTCAGGTGGAATGTAGGCCGTATCGGTTTCGCCGGAACGCATTTTCTCAAAGGCGATATCATCACTGGGGACGATTTCAATCGAATAGCCGTCAAAGTTGGGGCGGCCGTGATACCAGTAATTCTCGTTAGCTTCAAAAATCGCGAATTTATCACGCTCCCATTCCGACAGCTTGTATGGACCGGAGAAGACCGTTGGTTTGAGAATTTCCGGGTTCTTCTCCGGATCATCCCAAGGCAGTCCTTCCCACACATGCTGCGGCAGCGGCGTGATCAGTCCTGACATCTGGCCCAAGGCCGGCGCATAAATTTTATCAATCTTGATCTCTAAGGTGTGATCATCCAGCGCTTTGTATGAGGTGATAAACTCTAGCTGCGATAGATAAGGGAAGCCGTTTTCCGGTTTGATAACTTGATTGTAGGTCCACTCGAAATCGTGAGCCGTCAGGGGTTCGCCGTCGCTCCACTTTAAATCCTGGCGCAGATAAAAGGTAAAGGTTAGGCCATCTTCGGAGATGGTGTATTTCTCGGCCATATTGGGGATGTATTCCAGCGTATCGGGGTCCAGCCGGAGCAGGCTGCTATCATACACCAAACCTTGATAGGCCCACGAGGCGCTGTCTGAGGTTGTGTACGGGTGAAAACTGACGCCATCGCTGGAATCGACGTCGCGATACTCACCGCCGTAATGTTCGCGGGGAGTACTGACATCCAACTCGTCGGTCACCACTTCCAGGCCACCTTCAAGCGCCTGAGCCTTGAGTGAACCCGACTCTTGGGCTTCGGCTAAAGTGGCATTGGGGTCGTCTTCGGCGGCTTCGGCTTCAGCCGCTTCATCCGTTGCCTCCGGTTGATCTTCGGCTTGAGCCTCTTCCTTTACTTGCGGAGCGGGGTTTTCAGCCGGCGCGGCCCCACAGGCGGTTCCCAAGATACCCATCAGACCTAAGATCAGAATCGATACGAGTAACGTTGTGCTGTTTCTTTCGCGCATTGGTTGCTACTCTCCTCCTTTATTAACTCAAATAAAATGATTAACGTCTTAAGTAACTCAAGCTGCCCCTTTTTCGAGAGCAAGATCCGACAGGTTTCCGGACGGGTCTTAATCCGGCTAAATCACCGAATTTCTCTGAAAAATATCTCCAAAACCTGTCAGGGTTGATGGGGAGCAACTTGGCTTATTTAGACAAAGCTGCCAGGCCATAGACCTGACAGCTTCGATTTCACCAAAATTACCGGCTACGGGCCTGTTCCGTCGCCCTGGTCACCGTCACCTTGGTCACCCTGGTCACCAGTATCGCCGCCTTCGTCACCCTGGTCGCCTTCGTCGCCGGTGTCGCCTTCATCTCCGGTATCACCTTCATCGCCGGTGCCGCCTTCATCACCCGTATCACCTTCGCCACCGCCGTCTTCAGGCGGAGTTTCTCCGGAACCACCACCATCTTCAATTTCAAAGGGTTGGTAATCGGCTTCAGCGGGCATATCCAGCGGTTTGCGGGTAAACCAATCGACCGTGTTATCGACCAGCAGGGCCCGAACTTCGGCCGGCAAGCGATAGAGCGGAAACGCAAAGTAAGCAATTTTCGAGCGATCATCCTCATAGGCGATCACCGTGGGTGCGCCGGGATACTCACTCTCCGGCCCGCGCCGGAAGATGACCCGCGCGTCAGAGGTATAGTTGATCACATCAATGGCCGTGGCTTCGGCAGAAAGCGAATCGGTAAACGTAACCACCGCGCCGGGGGTAAAATCTTCGGCAATCGGATGGTCAGGCAGGTCTAATTCGATATCCGTCTGCTCACCAAAGGTGAGATAGTCGGCGTGCAGAACCGTGCTCATAAAATCGGTGTGATCCCAATCAAACGCAATGGACGCACCGGATAGTATGAGGTTACCACCGGCCTGAATGTACTGCTTTAAGAGTTCGGTATTAGCTTCATCGATACTATCATCCCAATAATCACCGGTCGTCCAAATGACGGCGTCATACTGTTGCAGTTCAGCTAAATCGGGCGCTCCGTCGGTGGAAATCACCCAATCTTCGACATTGTACGAGGCAGACAAAACGTTGGTGTATTCCACCAGACTCGTTTTGCCATTTTCGCGCAGCCGGCCATCATCGTCAGATACCACCAAAATCGTATCAATACGGCTGCTGCGCACACTGGGCGGCAGTTTTTGTTCCGGATCGGCCGTTTGACACACAGCGATATCGGCATTAACCGCACATTCGTTGAATTTGTTATCGAGCAGCAAACCGAACGCATCAGCATTGGTCTCTGCCGTGTCCGATAGGATAATCAGGATGTTCCGGTCGGCTTCGCGGTGCAGATAAAACAGCGTCGCGCCGCCCTGCTCCAAATCGCCCACCCCGGCAATCTGGATACGGCCTTTGACGAAACTTTCCTCACTGTCTTCCTCAGCCGCGAGATTACTACGCACCGTTGTCAGTTCAACCGAAGGGTCACCCTGAGCGGCGGTTTCTTCATCCTTAATATCTTCCGGTTCAAGCAGAACGATATCGGCATCGTCTAAGTAATCTTGAACCGCATCGGCCGTGTCAAACCGGCCAATGTAAATCACATCGCCGCTGTCGCCGATTTCGTCGGTAAAATCAACGGTTCGTTCCGTATCTTCCAGATAATCTTTGAGTTTAACCGCGTCTTCAAACTGGCTGTTGAAAACCTTGGTATCGTCAAAAACAATATTAACTTCGGTATTGAGGAAATAGGGAAAGTCTCTGATTTCAAAGGTACGATTGCCGGAAGTTAAAAAACTGGCAATATTATTGATCAAAATACCGTTGCTTTCCGTCGAATCGTGGGGCTGGGAAAAAAAGGTCAGATCGCCCAAGGCCAGCACCTGATCATTGGTTGTCAAAGCCGCCGATGCTTTCGCGCCGCTGCTTTCGCTGGTCGATGAGAAAACGGTATCATCGCCCATGATAATTTCGTGCCCCGGCGCGCTAACCGAGCCGCTGGCATAGAAAATAACTTGATCGCCATCGCTAAGGCCGTCGGTGATAATGCTGTCATTGAATTTGGTATAGACAACGTTGCGGTAGTTGTTATCGTTATGCTCTAAGCTGTAGAGGTAATCATTGGCGTAAATGATGCCAAACGATCCGGCAATACTGTTGAGCGATTCAACCACAATCGTCCGGGTCGGGTCACCGACAATTAAAAGCCGCCCGCCCTTATCGATATATTGTTCGATGGCGGTAATTTCCTCAGGCGTGTAATCGATCCGAGGCAGCGGCAAAATGAGCGCCTTGGCATAGCTCAAGCGGTCGATCAAGCTGACTTTCTCCGCTTCCTCCGGCGTGACCACTTCATAACTAAAGCCTCTCGACACCACCTTCGACAGCAGAACGTTCAACTCTTCAATATAAAGCGCGTTTTCGTGCCCATAATCAACGACAACGACGCCCCGGCTGACCTCAGGATTATCAACCACCTCCTGCCGGGCCGGGACAGCGGCAGCTTCTATATTATGCGGCAGCAGTTCGCGCTCCGGTGGGGTGTAGCTGCCACCGGAACCAAAATAAAGCATCCGTCCCCCAATAAATGCCACAACAATTACAACGGCAGCTATAATGACATAGGGGAACCAATTTCTTTTAGACATGAATTACTCCAGCGGAATATAAATTTCGTAGAAAGTCGGCCACTGAGAACTTTCGGCAGCCGTAATATCGAACTCTTCCGGCTGCGCATCCAGCTTAGCATAGAGGTCGGCCATAGCTTCATATTGGGCTTCTGACGTGACTTGCAGGTCCGCCAGCAGTTCTTCGCGGATGTCGATAACCTCATAATTTCTCAGTCCGGCTAATTCCGCCACGCGATCCGTAGCGTCGATAACGGAGCCGATTTCATCGATTAGCCCGTATTCTTTAGCTTCGATGCCGACCCAAATTTCGCCAGTGGCTAACTGTTCGGGTGAAATTTTGAGAGGATTGGGCGCATTCTGGCGCTCGGCCACCACGCTGTCACGGAAATCGGCGTGAAGCAGGTCGAGCTTTTGCAAAAAGCTGGTGGGGCTGCCGCCGGTGGTTTTGAACGGGCCGGTGGTGATAAACTGTTCGCTCAACGTTTCCGGCTGGCCCAAACCGGTGATAACCCCAATATTGCCCACAAACGAGGCTGGTTTGGCGTAGATTTCATTGGCGCCAACGCCAATCTGGTAAGCCGCGCTGGCCGCCAGTGAGTCCATACTGGCCACCACCGGCTTTTCATCGCGCAACTTGCGAATTTGATAATAGATATCGTGGCCAGAGGCCGCGCCGCCGCCGGGGCTGTTGATAATCAGCACCACGCCTTTAATGTCATCGCGCTCCCGGGCGTAAGTAATCTCACGCGACATAATTTCGGCCAAGATGCCACTCACTTGCGATTGGACCCGCAGCACCCCTATTTTGGGGCTGGGGATTAAAGCGGTAGCCAGGAAATAGCCGCCGATAAGGGCCGCCACCAGCACCAGCACCGAAATAACGATTAATCGCTCCCGTGATTGTTTCTCGGCCGTTTGATCCGTTGCTTGGGTTTCGCTCATTTAACTTCCTCCTTATGAACTAGGGAGACTCACCTTAAACCATTTATAATATTAACTTTTAGCCTCTTGTAAAATTATTGAGGAGCCAAACTGATTTGTATTCTTTTTATTATACATATTACGGTATGGCTATCAAATCAAATTTTCTAGATAGCCTAAGCGGTAATTGATAATTGACAATGGATAATTGATAATGGGTGATGGAATACGCCTAATCTGAACGGTTCAATCAAAATAAAGTCGTGGTTTTCAGTAAACTAAGGTCGGTTTAATTGGTCGGCTTATCTAAAGTAAGACAAGCTGCCTTGCATCATAAGTCAACATTCTTAAATAAAGGTGAAAACCTGAGAAGGGGCAAAAAATGGCAACAATTCTAAATGTAGCGATAAGGTGACGGTCACGGGGTTAAAAACCCCTGGCTGATCGACGACATCAAGGCTTTAGCCCTGCAAAAGTGACGTCACCTTTAGAAAACGGCTGATTGTTTGCCCCTCAGAGATGAGTCCATATACTTTAGGGCGGATCCGCGCTATAGCAATGCCCTCGTTTAAATAGTAGAGAGATAGGTGATCAATGAACGAATTTTTACAAACAGAAACCATTATTATTGAGTTACTCGTTGTTGCGTCGTTGGTGGCGATTGTCATCCAACGCATTCGACTGCCCTACACGGTCGCCTTGGTTCTGGTAGGCTTAGGATTATCATTTTTCCAAGACATGTTAACCATTGAGCTGACCGAAGAGCTTATTTTAGCCCTCTTTCTGCCACCGCTTCTATTTGAGGCGGCCTTCCACGTGGAGGTTAAAGAGCTGCGCCAAAATTTGACGCCGATTTTGTTGCTGGCTATTTTTGGCGTCATCATCAGCACCTTCGTGGTGGGCGGGCTGGTGGCCTGGGGAACCTCGCTAACCCTCTCGACCGCGCTGATCTTTGGCGCGCTCATTGCCGCCACCGATCCGGTGGCCGTCGTGGCCATGTTTCGAGCCCTGGGCGCGCCCAAAAAGCTGACCACTATAATTGAAGGCGAAAGCCTCTTCAACGACGGCTCGGCGGTCGTCATCTTCAACATCATTTTAGGCGCAGCATTAACCGGCGAATTTAGCCTGGCCGAAGGCTTGCTCGAGTTCGTGGAAGTTTCGCTGGGCGGGCTGCTCATTGGCTTATCGCTGGGTTGGCTCACCGCCCAAATTATCCGGCGAGTGGACAACTATCTGGCCGAAACCACTCTAACCGCCGCCCTGGCCTTTGGCACGTTTCTCATTGCCGAACATTTTCACGTGAGCGGCGTGCTGGCCGTGGTCGCCGCCGGCATTCTCAACGGCAACATCGGCCCCGAAGGCATGTCGCCCACCACCAAAATTGTTGTCTTTAACTTCTGGGAATATCTGGCCTTCTTAGCCAACTC
>JAGRCC010000545.1 GCA_020433785.1 Anaerolineae bacterium | reverse complement strand
CCTTTTTTACCACCAAAGAGGCCGGGAAAGGCACCGGGTTGGGCCTATCAACCGTTCATGGCATTATTAAACAAAGCAACGGCCACATTGGGGTTGAAAGCCAATTAAATCAAGGTACAAAATTCACAATTTTTTTACCTAAGGCGGAGATGGAAATCGCCCATTTAATAGAATCCACCCATTGGCCGTCAAACCAAAGTACGAAAACGATTTTGCTAGTTGAAGATGAAGATATGATTCGAGACCTGGCTCAGCGAACGCTGCTTAAACATGGTTACCTGGTGCTTGAAGCTAAAAACGGCCAGGAAGCCTTAGACGTTTTCAATGAATATTCGGGTACAATTGATTTACTCTTGACCGATATCGTCATGCCCGGTCGAATTGCCGGGGATAAATTAGCGCAAATCGTTATGAGCCTCCATCCGGACATAAAAGTTCTTTATATCTCCGGTCATCCTAAAGATATACGGCTCACGCAAAATTTTATTACCCAAAATTCTGCCTTTTTGCAAAAACCCTTTACCCCAACCATGCTGGCCCACAAAGTCCAAGATGTACTGGACACGAAACTCTCGTCGACCAAGGTTTAGCCGGCTAAAATAAACCCCCGATAAACTTTAGATCACTGACCTGTCACAAATTTTATGCTATGCTCCTAGAGAGTAGAGTATTTGTGAACTGCTTGTGAAGAATAGAAGGAACCACGATGTCTTCTGTTATTGAAGTTGAAAAGTTAACTAAACGCTACGCCAATAGTAAAACCAACGCCGTCGATAGCATCTCGTTTAGCGTGGCCGGGGGAGAATTTTTTACCCTGCTCGGCCCCAACGGCGCGGGCAAAACCACCACCATCTCGATTCTAACAACGACGCTGACCCCGACCACCGGCTCGGCCCGGATCGCCGGCTATGACCTGGTTAAAGAAGCCGGTGCTGTTCGGCGCAATGCCGGCATCATCTTCCAGAAGCCCAGCCTCGACCTAAACCTCACCGCCGAAGAAAACGTGCGATTTCACGCCGTTGTCTACGGCCTATACCCGTTTCGACCCACGTTCTCGCTGATGCCCAAAGCTTACAAACAGCAGATTACCGAACTAACCGAAATCCTGGGCCTCAAAGAGGATATCTTCAAACCGATCAAAACCTTTTCCGGGGGGATGAAACGTAAATTGGAGATTATTCGCAGCCTGATCCACCAGCCGAAAGTGCTGTTTCTGGACGAACCAACCGTTGGCCTCGATCCGGCCAGCCGCCGCAATTTGTGGGAATACATCAAACGCGTGCGCCGGGAAAGCGGCACCACCGTATTTCTTACCACCCATTACCTGGATGAAGCCGAGGATGCGGATACCATCTGCATTATCAGCAAAGGCACCATTGTGGCCTACGGCCCGCCGGAGACGGTCAAAGCCCGGCTGTTGGAAAAATATCTCCTCATCGATGCGCCCGACAGAAGCCGGCTGCGAACCGAACTGACACAGCTTGACATTCCGTTCAGCGAAACCCCACTCTTTAAAATCAATCTCAACGGCTCACCCACCGTCCACCAACTGCTAAAAGCCATCGATACGCCGCTGACCACCATCAAAACCCATAACCCTAGCCTGGAAGATGCCTACCTGGCCATTGTGGAGGAATAATGCTCGAAGCAAACGCCATCACCGTTATCGCCTATCGCGACCTACTTAAATTTATGCGCGACCCAGCTCGTCTGGTGTCAACCTTTGTATTTCCGTTGATTTTTATTGGGGTTTTAGGCGGCAGTTTTCAGGCCAGTCTGGGCGACCAAGTCGATTTTAATTTCTTGGCCTTCACCTTTACCGGGGTTCTGGCTCAAACCCTGTTTCAATCATCCGCCATGGGGTTAATCTCGCTCATCGAAGACCGAGAAAACGATTTTAGCCAGGAAATCTTTGTCGCGCCGATCTCGCGCTACTCAATCATTATCGGCAAAATCTTTGGCGAGTCGTTTGTCTCGATGGCCCAAGGGTTGGGTATTGTGATATTCGGTTTTATCATCGGTATTCATATCTCGCCGATCCAAGCCTTGATCCTGATTCCGGTCTGTTGGATCATTTGCTTTTTTGGCGGAGCCTTCGGCGTGATCATCATGTCCAACCTACACAGCCAACGGGCCGCCAACCAGATTTTTCCGTTTATTATGCTGCCCCAGTTTTTTCTAGCCGGCATCTTCACCCCAATCCACAACCTCCCCTGGTATTTGGACGTGCTCTCACGTATCTCGCCCATGCGCTACGCCGTCGATTTCCTTCGAGCGGTCTTGTATAAAGATTCACCCGATTACGATCTGGTCGTCATCGACAGCGCGGCGGTCAATTTCATCATTATTGCCGTCTTGTTTGGATTGTTCTTGGTTATCGGCACGTTTCTATTTGTCCGCCGGGAGCGAAACCGCTAAACGATTGTTGGTCGTGACGGCTTTAGCCGGTCAACGTCAAAACGGCTGAAGCCGTTACGACCAACGGCATCGTGTCGATCCCCTTCTTTACTAGCGCAGTTCCACCACATACGCCGCTGCTACCCAACCGCTGCGACCGTCTAACACATCGACCTTAACCCAATCAACGCCGTCAGTATCAAGCTCATGCAAGGGCAGCATGTCCACCAGGGTTCCTTCAGGTAACGCGCCGGCGATAGGACCGCCCGGCGTCCAGCGCAAACGCAGCCCCTGCCCATCCGTATTGGCGATTACCGCCGCGGCCGGGGTTGAGGTGGCCGTGGCGGTAGCAGTCGCAGTTTTGGTCGGCGTGGGGGAAGGTGTGGCGGTGGGAGTCAAGGTTGGCGTGGCTTCCGGCGTCGCCGTGGCCGATGCGGTGGCGGTTGGTGATGGGGTGGGGGTGTCGGTTGGCGTTGGCGAAGGACCGGCGGTGGCTGTCGCGGTTGCGGTGGGCGTCGTCGTCGCGGTGGGCGTCAAGGTGGCCGTGGGCATGACTGTGGGAGTCGGCAGTACTTCCGGCTGAAGTGACTCGGTCTTGATAATCAGTAACTCCAAACCAATGGGGGCATTCTCTTCGATCATTTTTTTTCGGCTAAGTGCATCGTGGATACTGGTGCGCAGAATCTTTTTGCCGTCGGAACGAATGTTGGCCGGCGCGCGAACCTGGACTTCCAACGCCAGAGTTTGTTCAAGCCCTTCCTCGTTAACAGTCTCGGTCTCGTCGGCAACTGTCAATTCATTTTGATCTCTCACGCGCCAGGTATCTAACCTCACGTCGCGGCCCAGTTTCGGCACCTCTGTCACCAGCACCGACTCGATAACCCGATTGCGCGCCGCTTCCCGCAGCGAGTCGATTGAAATCGACCACAATACCCAGCCCATCAACGCCAGCAAAATGAGCGAGGTCGCTACGCCGCCACTAAAAATACCCTGCGCCCCCTGTCGCCTTATCCGCGGCCGAAAGCCCAGAACAAAGAATACAAACCCGCCGGCGGTAATAATCGCCACCAGGTTAGTGAGAAAGAGCAGCATCGCCCCGGAAGCGATCCGCATATTCCACCAGGATAGGCCAATGCCAACTGTTGCCAGCGGCGGCACCAGCGCCACGGCAATGGCCACCCCCGGCAGCGAGGAGGACATATTTTTGCGGCACAAGGCGTAAGCGCCGGCTAAGCCCGAAAAAATGGCCACGCCCAAATCGAACGGGCTGGGGCTGGTCCGGTTCAATATCTCAGCGGTCGGCTCCGAAACCGATCGCAGCAGAAACCCGGCCAGAAACCCCATCGTTATCGCCAGCAGCACGCCCTTAAGCATCGCCTGGCTGGCCAGTGATAGCAGCGGTCCGTCTGCCTGGATCATAGCCAACCCCATGCCGATGATGGCCGCCATCAACGGGGCTACCAGCATCGCGCCGATAATCACCGCTGGACTGTTCAGCAGCAGCCCCAACGCGGCGATGCCCGCGGCCAGCCCAATCATCATAAAAAAGTCAATTTGCGGCCGGGCGCTCCGCCGAATCTGTTTGTAAACATCCATCTGTTCTTCCAACGACAGCTTCGGCAAGAAATGGGTGGCCCGCCACCAGAAGCGACTGAGGGTCGAGCCGACGCTTCCATCGAACTGTTTGACAATGATGGTTGTGCCTTTGTTCTGCAGGGCTACCCGCTGCGGAAACGTGCCAAAAACAAACTGGCTAAAGGCGCTGTCGTTGGTGGCCCCCACGATAGTGACATGATGATTAGCGCTCTCAACCGCGATCCCTTTGACCGCATCTTCGGCTTGAATAACTTTGGTTTTGAAGTTGGGGTGCACCGTCCATAGATGGGTAAACTCGGCCAACCACTGCTCCCGTTCACTAACCTGGGCCGGGTCCGAGTCTTTGGGCAGCACGTACAGGGCGGTTACGTCGCAGCTTTTAGCCATATCCAGGCCCAAATCAAAGGCCAAGGTGCTGTTCGAGCCGCCGGAGGTTGGCACCAGGACCTTCATCACCTTATCGATGAAAAAACTTTGGTCCGGCCAGGTGGGCAGCGATTTTACCACAACCAGGTCACACCAAGCCCGCTGCAAGAGATAATCGAGCGTACTGCCCAACATATACCCTCTTCGCGGCGGCTCCCCCCGCCAGCCGACCACCAGCAGTTGGGGCGAAAAATCCCGCATGGCCTTAATAATGGCCTTGCCGGCGCTTTCATCTTGCAAGATGTGGACCTCAATCGGCACATCCATCATCGCCGGCGGAATGACCAACCATTCCGGACGCTCCCGGCTCTGCTGCCTAACCGTCACCACCGACAGCCGGCCATAGCGCGAGCGGGCCAGTCCGTAGCCAATACACAACAGCGGCCAAAAATCATCCTGGCCGCGCACCGCAACCATAATATGAAAATCGGGTTGAGAGAAATCGATACTCATGGGTAAAACTGTTGGTTGGTTTGTTTGTTGGCGGGCTGGCGGGTTGGTCAGTTGGTTTGCCGTGTAATTGGTCCAAAACTATCCGACCATCCAACAATCCAACCATCTAACTATCCAACTATCCTACCATCAAACTGTCAATCCAGCCAACTAACCAACTACTGACCGAGTCGGTATAAATCAGGCCGGCGATCTTTGAAAACGGGAATCTTTTGGCGGACTTCGGCCACCATATCGGTGTCGATGGTGGCGGTCAGCAATATTTCCGACTCGCCGGCCTCAACCACCGCATTGCCCCAGGGATCGATGATAGCCGAATGGCCAAAAAAGGTATTCGCCTCATCACAGCCCACTCGATTCACGCCAACCATATACATTTGGTTCTCGATGGCTCTGGCCCGCAGTAGGGTTTGCCAGTGAGCCAGGCGGGGATGCGGCCATTCAGCCGGCAGATAGACCATCGTAACGCCATTGAGGGCGTACGTCCGAAACATTTCGGCAAAACGCAGATCGTAACAGATAGCCAACCCGTTCTGCCCCCAAGGCGACTCGACGGTGGTCAACTGCTGGCCCGGCGCCAGATACTGATCCTCATCCATCAGGCCAAACAGATGAATTTTACGATACAACCCGGCCGGCTGGCCGTCCGGATCAAACATAATTGAGGTGTTGGTGGGCCGGTTCTGTTCGTCCAAAGCCAGCATCGAACCGTTGATCCAGATGCGATGCTTTCGGGCCAGATTGGCCACGGCGCTTACCACGTCGGCTTGGCCGGCCGCCAGCGAGGCGATATTCGGCCAATCGCAGCCGGTCGTCCACATTTCTGGGAAAACCACCACCTCGGAGCCGCGCCGTTTGGCTTCGGCGGTCCATTGCTCGGCCTTGGCCACATTCGCGGCCGGATCGCCCAGAGCAATATCAATCTGAGCCAGAGAGATAGTCAGTTGCATTGATTCCTCCTCGATAAGTTTGTAGGACAAATGAGTAATTTATCCGGGCTTAGAGCCAGTCGGCGACTGGCTCTACTGTAGTCGTAGGACAAATTGCAAATTTGTCCGTGTTTGGTGCAAGTCAACGAAAGTCGGCGGCTGGCACTACTATACTTCCTTTTTGAAATTGGCTTGTAACATCTGCACTTTGGTCACATCGGCTGTAGCGCCAAGGCTTTCAAACAGTTCCATCACGGTCGCTAAAAGCCGGCTGGCTCGCTCATAATCGCCCAGAGCCAGAGCAGCGCGGCTTACGGCTGTTTTGGTTCGAGCCGCTTCGTAACTGATATTGAAATCATTCAAAATGGCCAGACTCCGCTCTAATATCTCCAGCGCAGGTACCGGTTCATCACGCTGTAGGTACGCTTCTCCCAACATCCGGCGCGACTTGCCTTCTTGCAGTGGGTTGCCCTGTTTGGCGGCCAGATCAACCGCCCGGCGCAGATGGACCAGCGCCTGATTGAGATCGCCTACGCCTAACCAATACTCGCCCCAACGGCGATCCAACTCCGGCAGATAATCCTTGGCCCCTACGTCGGTAAAAATGGCCTGGCTGCGGGCCAGACATTCCAACGCCTCAGCCCACTCCTGCCGGTAGATGTGGACTTGGGCCATCCGGCTGAGCGATTTAGCTTCGTCTTTAGCCATGCCGATTTGCTGCCAGACCGCGCGATTTTCTTCATAGAAATGAAACGCTTTAAGCCATTCCCCCCGGCAGAAGTAAAGATCGGCCAGATTATTGCTGGCCCGGCTGTAGCCGTCGATATCGCCGACCTTCTTGGCAATGTTAAGGCTGGTGGCGTAAGCTTCCTCCGCTTTAGCCCAATTACCCTCCAAAAAATAGGCTACCCCCAAATGGGTATGAGGGCTAACCTCGCCGGCGACATTGCCGATCTCGCGGTGGATGTCGATGCTCTCCTGGCAAAAGTGGATGACCACATCGAAATACCCCCGGAACAGGCAGATGGCGCTCAGACGGTTGAAAACCTGGGCCATCGTCTGTTGGGCTTCCGGCGACCGAATTTGTGAGACTATGGCCAGGCTCCGTTGGCACCAATCGATGGCTTGATCCAACTGCCCCTGATGGTCAAAGGCGCGCGCTCCCACCAGAAAGATGCGCGCCGCTTCATTATTGAATTTATCATCGCCTAGATGTTTGAGGCCGGCCTCTAAATACTTAAAAGCGGTGTCGTATTCGCTTCGTTTTTCGTAAACCGTGGCCATCGAGCTGCAAAGATCGGCCATTGAGCGATTTTTGCCGTCCGTCATCCCTTCAGTCGCGACCAGCGTCTGGGCCGAGAAATAGTGATTGAGCGCCTCGTCATAGCGACCCATCAGCGTCAAAACCTGTCCTAAAAATTTATGAACGGGCAGACGCAGCCGCTGAAAGGAGGCCGATTCACGCGGATCGAGCTGGTTAAGCATATCCAGGGTATTCGTATACCAAACCAGCGCTGTTTCATTAGCATAGTCGGCCTGGGCCTGACGCGCCGCTTGAATACTATAGACCAACGCCCGGTCAAACTCATCGGCTTTACAAAAATGGTGAGCGAGCTCCTCGGCCAGCAGGTTCAAATCGTCCAGGGCGCGGCGCTCTAGGGCCTCGCCGGCCTGGCGGTGCAACATGCGGCGGCGCAGCGGCCCCATATCATCATAAAGCACGTATTGAACTTCCACGTGGCTGAAGCAAAGCAGGCTTTCCCCCAGCGTTGGTTCTTCCCACAGCAGTTGGCGCTCCAGGGCCACATCCAGATGCTCCAACACTTCCCACTCCGACAGACCGCTCATCTCCCGCAAATCGTCAAATCGGAATGTTTGACCCAAAACGGCCGCCTGGCGCAGCAGCGATTGGGTGTCGGGGCTGAGGTAATGAATGCGCCGCCAGACGGCCTCGCGCACGCTGCGCGGCAGGCGCACTTCTTCGATGTCCGGGAAATGCCA
>JAGRCC010000544.1 GCA_020433785.1 Anaerolineae bacterium | reverse complement strand
GGTGTGGCCGGATATCGGATGCAGTTAAACTACTCCTCGATCGATGAATTGTGGTTAGCTCAACCTGAAAAGCCGCTCATTATTAGCAATACTATGACCGATGACAGACTTGATGAGCATACACGGCGCTCGACCTCCCAGTATGGCGTTGTGGCCATCGTTTCGATGCCGCTGCGGGTGGCCGATCAGTGGGTTGGCTTATTAACGCTTAATTGGTCTACCCCTCAAATCTTCGACCCTAGCAGCGAATTTTTATATGGGGCCATCGGCATGCAGGTTGGAGCCATTGTCCATAATTGGCAGTTATTGAAGCAAATTCGAACCGAAGCTCAGCAGTTGGCTCAAACTAACATCGCGCTGGAACATAAGGTTGATGAGCAGAAGATGGCACTGCTTCAGAGCGAAACGCGCTTTCAAGCGATGGTTGAAAAATCAACTGACCTATTTGGGACGGTTTCTGCTAGAGGAATTGTTCAATATATCAGCCCATCGGTAACAGCGATTCTGGGTTATAAAACTGATGATATTCTGCATCGCAGTGTCTTTGATTTTGTTCATCCCGATGATGTTACCTCTTTTCGTCAGGAAATGGATCGACTGCCGGCTGATCCACAGTTGGTGTTTGAAACGGAATTTCGCGCTAAAACGGCCTATGGCAATTGGGTTTATCTAGAATTACGGTGTCGCAGCCTGCTCCATCTGCCAGAGATTAAAGGTATCATCTGTAATGCTCGCGATGTGACCGAACGGAAGTTGTCCGAGGATATGAATAGGGAACTTAACCGCCGGTTGATAGCGCTGCAAGCCGCCAGCGCCACGCTGGCTTCCAGTTTAGACATGTCGCAAATTTTGGCCGTGCTGGCCAAAGAGATGGCCTCTCTACTTGAAATGCAGGGCTGTGCTATTCATGAATGGCTGCCCGAAGCCAGGGTGATTATCATCAAAGCGTCTTATAGTCTAGATGAGCGATTACCCGTGGCGCCGTTAGGTACATCGTATGAGCTGGCCAACTACCCTGTCACCGAAAAGGTTCTGCTTAAGGGTCACATCGAACAGTTATGTATTAATCAACCAGGGCTCGATCCTAGTGAGTTAACCTACATGCAAAGTACCCGTCTAAAAACACAAATCATGATGCCCATAAGGGTCAAAGAACAGATCATTGGTTTGGTTGAGGTTTGGGACACGCGTTATGAGCGGTTTCTATCAGAGGAAGAACAGGAATTGGCGCAGCTACTTGGTCATCACGCGGCTATTGCCGTTGAAAATGCCCGACTGTTTGAACAAGCTCAGCAGGAGATTATCGATCGCCAACAGACCGAAACCGCGCTGCGCGAGAGTGAAGCCCGCAATCAGGCCCTGCTCGATGCCATTCCGGACATTATGATTCGCCGCAAAGGTGACGGTACTTTTATTGACGTTCGAGTACCCAACCCGGCTGATATGTTTTTACCCGTAGCTGAATTGATCAATAGAAAAGTAAACGACTTGCCTGACACCGTCCCATCGAGCTTAAAAGATCTGATGATCCAAGCGACGAGAAAAGCCTTACAGTCGGGTCGAATTCAGGTTTTCGAGTATCAGGTGACGCTGCATGGAGTCACCAGAGATTTTGAGGCTCGAACGGTTCCTACCGGTCATGATGAGACTATTTCAATTATCCGCGATATAACGGAACGCAAACAGTTAGAAGCGCAGTTGCGCCAAACGCACAAAATGGAGGCCATCGGGCAGTTGGCGGCCGGTATCGCCCATGATTTTAATAACATTTTGACTAGCATTTTGGGTTATGCCGAGCTGCTGCGGAGCGATCCGTCTATTTCGACCGCGGCCGAACAAGACTTGGGGCGTATTATCGGGCAAGGCCAACGGGCCGCCCATTTGATTCGCCAAATTTTGGATTTTGCCCGAAAAAGTAGAATTCAGAAGCAGCCGATTGCGCTCAATGACCAAATAGATGAGACGGTCACTAAACTGTTGAAGCGCACTCTGCCGGAGGATATCGCTCTGACGTTAGATATGGCTACCGAAGCGTGTTGGGTTCTGGCCGACCCAGATCAAATTCAACAAATTCTGATAAATTTGGCCTTAAATGCTCGTGACGCCATGCCTCATGGCGGGGCTCTCCATTTTAGATTGGCCCGGTTGACGTTTAATAGAGATGATCCGCTGCCGTTTTCAGAGATGGAACCGGGCGATTGGTTCAAGCTAACGGTTGAAGATACGGGCGAAGGCATTTCCCCCGGCCATCTCCCTTATATTTTCGACCCGTTTTTCACCACCAAAGAGGTTGGCCGAGGTACGGGTTTAGGTTTGGCTCAAGTTTTCGGCATCGTCAAAAATCATAAAGGCCAAATTGGGGTAAATAGTAAAGTGGCCGAAGGCACAACCTTTACGATTTATTTGCCGGCTGCCCCGTAAAAACCGGGTGACAGTCACCTTTAGAATAATTATCGAAGTGCTTGTCTTTTGGCAAAATTTGGTTAAGCTTAAGGGATGAGCCATTCATCCAGTGAGCGATCAGCCATATGAACTCTTCTGCCGGCCGTTCGTCCCGCTATTCAAAAACTGTCGATTTTTTGCTTATCTTGATCCTCTTTCTGACCAGCCGCCTGATGCTGCTGCTGGCTTTTCCCACCGACAGTCTAATGGCCTACGGCGATTACCAGCACTACTTTAACGTGGCCGGCTTGAGCCAGACCGGCGGCTGCGCCTTCGCTACCGGCGCCAGCGATCCCTGTTTTCCCTATCTGGACTACTGGTATGAATTCCCGCCCATTTTTGCTTATCTTAATATTGGTGTGTTTTACCTGGCCGGTGGTCAGCTTAAAAATTACGTAGTTTTGTTGGCCTTTGTCCTGCTCGTGGCCGAGGTTGGGAATTTGATACTGCTGTATCGGTTGGCTGGCATCCTCCACGGGCCAGTGCGGGCGGTTAACATCGCCTGGATTTACACGGCTCTGTTTGTCCCCATTTTCTTCTGGCTGGGTAATTTCGATGCCCTGACCACTTTTTTTATCTTACTGGCGCTCTATGCCTTGATGCAGAATCGATCGAAATGGCTGGCGCTGGCCCTGGGCCTGGGCACGATGGTCAAATTTCTGCCGGCGGTGCTGTTGGCGACGGTCTGGCGGCTGAAAGGGCTTAAAGCGATGCTGGGATACGCCGCCGCGACCGTGCTGATCAGCCTGGTGATTTTTGCCCCCTTTGCCCTGATCAACCCGGAGCAGACGCTGGCCTCGCTGCGGGCGCAGGCGGGTAAATCGTCTTACCAAACGGTGTGGGCCATCATTGACGGCAACGACACTACCGGCAATTTCGGCCCGCTTATCGATCACTTCGATTCGACTAAAGCCGGTCAGCCGGTTAACAATCCGGCTCGCTTACCTACCTGGCTGACCTTAATACCGTTTGGGTTGTTAGGTGTCTTTGTTTTCATCCGCCCACAAACCTTAACCGATCCCAACCTGGACGCGGTTATCTTTACCACCCTGACTTTTGTCATTTTTTTTCTATGGTCGCAGGGCTGGAGTCCGCAGTGGCAAACCTTTCTTATTCCGCTGCTGCTGCTGAGTTTCAGGGAGAAACAGGCGGTTCTCTTTATCATCGTGCTGGGTTTTATCAACTTTCTGGAGTGGCCGGTGATGTTATCGCGTGGATTAACCCAACTGCTGCCGATTACGATTGCCGTGCGGACGCTCGTGCTTATCCTGTTGGGTGTCGAACTGTACCAAAAATTGACCGCCTCAAAAGAGGTCGCTCCTTGACGAATTCGCGAACCCTTGATATCGTTTCAGTAGGATAATATCTTGGGCAACCCACTTCTGGCATTTTGGGCAAGAAATTTGGATAAGATTTACAAGATTAATGAGATTAGAATAGCATTTAAGCCCCTTGTAAATTCTGTTAATTCTGTCTAAAAACCTTTATGGTTCCGGCTGGTCCGGGATAGAACTGATGTAGTTGATCGATTTTTTTGATTTAGACGCCTCATGAATACATATTCCACTCAAACCGCCCCATCTAAGCGCACCTTCGATCTAGCTTCAACCAACAATTTGTTGGTTGCTATCCTATTTATCGCTATCTTCACGATGGCCGTGCGGGTGCCGGCTGATACCGATACCTGGTGGCATCTCAGTTCTGGCCAATACATCGTCGAACATCTGACCATCCCGACGACCGATCCCTTCTCGTCCACTAAATTTGGCCAACCCTGGATCGATCATGGCTGGCTGGCCCAGGTGTTTTGGTATGGTCTGTACGCGTTGGGCGGCTGGGCGCTGGTCGCGCTGGCGCTGGCGGCGCTGGTGACGACGGCTTTTTGGTTTGTGTGGAAGCAGATCGAGGCCAATGTTTTCATCGCCGCGCTGTCGATGGTGTTGGGGGCAATTGTCTCATCGATTGTCTGGGCAGCGCGCCCGCAGATGGTCACCTTTTTACTGGTCGCGATTACGGCCTATCTGCTGGATCGCTACAAGCGGCGTAATGGACGCCTGCTGCCCTGGCTGCCGCTGATTATGATTTTGTGGGTCAATGTTCACGGCGGCTACGCTATTGGTTTTATGCTGATGGTCGCTTACGTGATAGGCGAAGTAACCAACGTGGCCACCGGTCACCAAGAAGACCCCGTTCTCAGTTGGAACCAGCTTAAGCATTTACTGCTGGTGATGGTGATCTGCTTGGCGGTGGTCGTCATCAACCCGCATACCTGGCGAATGTGGGTCTACCCGTTTCAGACGGTTGGGATTGGGGCGCTGCGCGATTTTATTCAAGAGTGGCAAAGCCCTGATTTTCACCTGGTGTACGTGCAGCCGTTCGCGGTCATGCTGCTGCTGATTGTAGCCGCGATAGGCCGTTCGGGCCGGCAGGCCGATTGGACCGATCTGGCTTTGGTGGCGATGTGGACGATGTGGGCGCTGTTCGCCGGACGCAACATCGCCATATTTGGGCTGGTAACCACGCCAATCTTGGCCCGTTATGCCGATATCGCCTGGACTCGCCAATGGGAGACCTGGGGCTACGAGCAAGTGCCGTTTGCCGCCAATACCATTCCTACCGGTCGCAGCCGCCAGCCGAAACTGGTGCTCAACTCAGTCTTACTGGGCTTAATCGCCATTGCGGCTCTGGTTAAAATCGCCCTACCGCTCACGCCGGGCGCTAATCTTAAGGCCGAACAAGCCGTGCTGCCGTATGACGCCATTCAGTTCATCCGCCGGGAACAGCCACCCGCGCCGATCTTCAACAGCTACAACTGGGGCGGCTA
>JAGRCC010000543.1 GCA_020433785.1 Anaerolineae bacterium | reverse complement strand
CCAACTCGTAAAGCACCCCCATCCGGTCACGCTCGTCGGTAAGTTCTTGCAGCGTTTGGGCCAATTCCTCAGTGCGCTGGTAGACTCGCTGCTCCAGGTTCTCGGTTAGGAGATTAAGTCGTTGCACTAGCTGAGCATTGCGAACGGCCACCGCCGCCTGGGTGGCGATAAATGATAGGGTTTTCACATCTCGCTCGCCGAAACTGCTGCCGTGCAAGCTCCCCACAAAGATAGCCCCGGCCACCTGGTTTTGCAACTGAATAGGCGCACCCAAGATGGTCTGCAACCCTAAACGCTTGACAATTTCATGCGAGGGCGAGACGTTGTTATCCTGAACCGGCTCAATCTCGCCTTTGACCCACTTGGATTTACTCATCGTCAGGTCGGATAAGATCGGCTGGCTCGAATCGATGATCTGGCTGGTTAAGCTGGCCCATGGGGCCATCGGGTGATGGGTATCATCCGGCCTAATTTGGACCAATCCAATGCGTTCCATGCCAAACCTGGCGGCCAGCTGCGGGGTGACGGCGGCCCCTTCAAAAATGTACTGTTCTACCTGTTCATCCCAAAATAGAATCACCCCAATCTGCCCACCGAGTAAATCAAGCACATTTAGGATAACCGAGCGCATCACTTGCCGAACTTCCAACATCCCGCTAACGTCGACGCCCAACTTGTACAGACTCTGCATCTCGGCTGCTCGGCTGCGCGTATCGGCCAGCAAGCGGGCGCGGTCAATGGCGACGGCGGCTAGATCGGCCAGAGTTGTAACCAGGTCAAGCATGCCCCGACTATTGACCACGGTTTCCATCGCTAAAATTCCGATGACGCCGTCTTCAGTTTTTAAGGGAACATAAGTAACGTCATCCGGAAATGGCACGCCAAATTCAGGCACAATTTTATCGCGCCGCTTATCGCCGCCCACAATCAACACCTCACGCGACCGAATCACCGAGTCAAACGGCTCAGTATCAATCGAGGTGTTACTTCGATTGAACTCTTCCACCAAAAAATCAGGCACATTCTGGGTATTGGCAATTTTTACCGTGCCGGTACTGCGGTCGATGAGCCAGATGGAGCCATTGCTATGCCCGACCAGATCAAACACAGCATCCAACACTAAATTCAAAACCTGGTCAAGCTCAAGCGCCTGGTTGAGCGACCCGGCAACCTCGGTCAAGGCTTCCAACTGGCGGACCTGCTGGCGAGCCTCGTCGAACAACTGGGCATTTTGCAGGGCGATAGCTACCTGATTGGCAAAAGCCAAAACCACCCCGGCGTCTTCTTCGGTAAAGAA
Organism: Anaerolineae bacterium; assembly: GCA_020433785.1. The sequence goes on along the minus strand of JAGRCC010000543.1, from coordinate 6,490 downwards.
GTCGATCTTGTGGCTGGCCACGGCCATTAGCCCTAAAATATTGGTACCATAGGTTAGCGGTACTCCCAACCAACTTCTAACCCGATCATGGGGGGGCGACGAAAAAATGGCCCCATATTCCGTCTGGGCATCTTTAACAATGACCGGCTCCTGCGTTTCTAACACGCGGCGGCTGGGATTGTTGCCGGTCATAGAGAACGACAGGCCGATAATTTGGCGGCTGTACTCTTCCCATCCCTGCCCGCCGATGATTACCAAATGTCGGTCTTCGAGCAGTTCAACCGTAGAGCGATCATGATTAATCACTTTGCGCAATTCCTGTAGAACCAGTTGCAGTAATTGCTCAATCTCCAGGTGTGAACTAATCATTTCCGAGACACCACGCAGGGTGTCGGCCAACTGCCGGCGCTCTTGCTCGAGCTTAAACAGTTGCGCATTTTCAATGGCCGAAGCGGCATGGTTGGCAAATGTCTCTAAGGCTTTAATAGAGGTCATATCGGGGCGATTATCATCAACCGGGTTCTGAACCGCTAATAACCCAATAATGTTCTCATTGGCCTTTCTGAGCGGCACCAGCAGCAAATCGCCGGACTGCCAAGGCTCGCGCCGGGGGGCGTGAAGGATTAGATGAGGGGTTTCAGGTTGGTTTGTCAAACGAGGCAGCGCGACGCTTTTTTCAATAAAGGGGATATTTAGCTGCCCCTGCCAGTCTGCTTTCTCAGTTGCCGGAATAAAATAAGTGTTACTTCGTCGATATTTATCCAACATGAGCGTTTGTAAATGATGCAGCGGCCGAACCTGATCGGGCTGTCGCAGTTCAGCTAATTGAGCCAGCGGGATACCCATCCCCACCTCGTGATAAAGTAGCGGCGGATCATCCCGAACTAAGCTGATTAATACGACATCATAACCAACTGAATCCGCAACAGCAAAGGCAATATCTTCCAGTACATCAGACAGCGGCCGGTTAGTTCGAAACGTACTGCTAATTTCGGCCAAACGTAAAAGCTGATCGGCCCGACGGCTGGCTTGCTCACGTTCTAGCCGCTGCTGATGATAGGCTTCAGCATTGCCAATCGCCACCGCCGTTTGGTTAGCAAGCAACTCCAAATAATGACGCTGCTCATGATTAAAAAAATGAGGTTGGCGGCTTTCCAAATTGATAACACCCACCGGCTCGCCGCCGTATCGGATAGGAACGACCACTTTGGAGCGAACGTTATAGCCGAGATGGATATAATCCTTATCTTGGGTCACGTCGGACACCAAAATCGATTGACCGGAGCGAATGGCCCGCCCAACAATCCCCTGTTTAGCCGAGATCGCTTGCCGACCCCGGCCGTTGGATAATTGGCTACTCGGCGATTCCGGCTGATCAGTGTAGGCGATCAGTTCGGTGGTAGCAGCATTATAGAAATAGACATTGCCAAAATCGGCCTGGGTAACCCGCAGCGCCTCTTCCAACACAGCGCCTAAAATTTTCGACAAATCAAGGGTGCTATTCAGCTCCTTGCTGACCCGCTGCAAACCGTCTAGCTCATCCAAACGCACCTGAAGTTGGCGGTTGGTAGCGCTAAAAAGCTGGGTGTTTTCCAGAACAATCGCTGTTTGGCCGGCAATAATCTCTAAAAGGGGAACATCTTGATCGGTGAACTTATGCGGAGCGACCGCCGCCAATTCCAGCGTACCGAGCAGTTTTGACCCACTCATTAGTGGCGCTCCAATAAAAGTGCGGTATGGGCAGGTGGATTGGTCAAAAGCCGGATGAATCGCATTAAACTGCTGGATGTCCTCAATATGAAGCGACGTTTGCGTTTTAGCAATCCAGCCGGTGTAACCTTCATTCAAACGGCAAACCTGCTTTTGAGGCCAGTCATCTTCCGCCAGACGAAGTAGTAAGATTAAATCGGTTGTCTCTGCCTGATATAGGTAGATTTGAGCCATATCAAACGGCAAAAGCTTCTTGAGATGGGGTTGAGTGAGAATAGTTCGGCAGGCAGCTCTAAGATCGGCGGCAGCCGACGGTTCGTTGGTCGCCGGAGCGTCTCCTGTCTCATCACGTTGAGGCGGAGGTGAATATTCGGTCAAAGTCCGGCCTGGTAAAGACAACTCCGATTCCCGGCTTACATCTTGTTGATTCTTACTTAAGAGAATGGCCGGTTGGTGAGGTGGGTTGGTCGGACCAGCCGCAACGGCTAAAATGTGAGGCATCGTATAAAAATTATGGGCATAGTTCAGTGTAAATTGAGGCTGAAGACTAATCCGCTTAAAAAACTGGTCATCGAATACCGGCATCAGGCATAAAGTGAGAGCGGAAGCAATTACGACGAGCGACAATAGGCGGGTACCATATGCCGAGTCTGGCAGGTTTAAGTTGGCGTCGAGAGCCAGCAGCTCGGCGCCAAGCCAGAAGATTAATAAAACCCTACATAGAGGGAAAGTAAGTGCTTTAAACATCCTTAACAAGGCAACCTATCTCTGTTGCTCAAAACTAAACAATTTTTGTTTGATAAGGTTCAACAAAAGCCCAAATTAAACGACTATGACTGACGTGCTTTCCTAATTAGATTGACTCAGCAGACGAGGTGGCGGGGGCTTAAAGGGAAGCTAAAGTCCCTACCACCCGAATAGCAGGTCTAAAACTAACAGCCGCGTCCCCGGCGTCGACCTTCAGCCGCGTCTTCAGTAATTTGTAAGATATCGGCAAAGGGACCGTCCTCACTGGAGACAACGCCGACCACCAGCTTCATAAAATCAGACTCGCGCGTTTCACCATCGATATCTTGATAAACCAATTTTTTGGCTTCTCTGGAGCGGAAATCATAAAAAACTTGAACTTCTTCATTAAAGCGTTGAATAACGCTGTTGCAAATCTTCGGCCCACCCTCCGGTGAGGTGATAATGATGAAATCGTTATCGGAGGCCTGACCGATAAAATCATTGATGGTTCCAAAGGCTTCAACGGCCTCGCGCATTAAATCGGCTAAAAAGACTAACACCTCGTTGACATGAATGGGTCCTAATGCCTCTTTGAAGGCGTTGACGTTTCGAATGCCAAAATACAGAAGCCGCCAAGGTTCAGAGGAATCCTTGACCTGTTTCAACTGTTCTTCGATCAGCTTGCCGGCCGGCAAATTGGTGACAGGATGGGTTAAAGCTTCACGCTTGGAACGCCGAATAGCCCCTTCAACCCGAAGTTTTAACTCTTCGATATCGAACGGCTTGGTGATGTAGTCATCGGCGCCTAATTCCAAACCGGCAATTTTGTCGCTGCGCTCATCTTTCTGGGTGAGAAAAATAATCGGCACGTAGCTGGTACGAGTATTGCTGCGTAAACTGCGACAGATCTCGTAGCCGTCGATGTCCGGGAGTTGGATATCCAGGACAACCACATTAGGCAGCTTCCTACGACAGGTTTCCAAAGCTTCGCTACCCCGGTTGGCTACCAGTACCTCGTAGCCCTGAGAGTCGAAATAGATGCGCAACATTTTGGAAATATCAATATCGTCTTCTACAACCAAGATGCGGCCGTTGCCCATGATGATTACCTCGCTTCTAGCTGCTGCTGTCTAATGATAGTCGCTGTTTAAGGGTTAACCCAGTTGAATTGGGTTTGTTCCTGATGTGCTTTTTGCCTAATCGCCTTAATATTTTCATCGGTAATAGCGTGTTCAAAACTGCGGAATCCACTTACTCTAAACCCATGTCGATGGGCCATTTCCGCCATTTTTTCCACCTGGGATAACGAAATGGATTTACCCAAGGTGTAGCTTTGATAATGACCTTCCAACGCCAGGGTAATGGTTTCGGCCATGCAAGCAAAGGCCATTCCCGACGGAAACCCAAAATCAAAATCAAAATTGACCGGGCCAGGAACCTTAACCATTCCCCCTTCGATAACCAAAACATCATCCCGCTGACTAACTACCTGCTTCGACACATCTCTAGGGCGGGCCACATCGCACACCACAGCGCCGCTTTTGAGATGATGTGGCTCGATAATGGCCTGAATCGCATTAGTGACCGTCAAAATCATATCAACCTGGCGTAAATCAGCCATATCGGTGCTGGTGCGGATTTGAGCCTGCCCCTGAAACTGAAATAACGATTTAATCTGCTCGAGCGCGTGGTGATCACGGCCGATCAGGATTAATTCGGCCACATCTTTGCTTAAGATCTGCGCGCAAACCTTACCAATCGAGCCAGTCGCGCCGACTACCGCTGCTGTAGCCTGCGCCGGATTGATATTCATTTGCCGGGCCGCTTTTAACGTCCCTTCCACAGCCGTAGCGATGGTGTAGCTATCGCCGGTTGTTACCGGAATATCCAAATGTTGGGCAATGGTTTGCCCCCCATCCCCCACAACCGAAGTAAAGCCGCCCAGACCCAAAATTTTGGCCCCTAAACGTTGAGCCAGTTTTCCGGCCGCAATAATTTTCTTATAGACTGTCTCCGGCGGCAAAGATACCATTTGCGCTGGCGTTAAGGGGCAAGCGATAAACCAGCCTTCGATCTCTTTACTGGTCGCCTGAGATATAATCCCCGTGATGTGTGAGATGTAGACCGGGGGAAAATACTGAGAGAAATAATTTATGGCCGACTCAGGCAGTACTTTTGCCAGAAGAGGGTATTTCCGTTGAACATCTCGTTTTGGGTCAACCGGGTGAATAATAAATGCAAAATTATCCATGTAAATTAATGTGTCTCTAGAACAGATTTGTTGGACCTAGTTCGTTGATTCCACCAGTTCTTCAGTCGAGAACGAATCGTCATTCGAGAAAATATCCTGATGATATTGGGCGACATGCTGTTGATCAGGATAATTATGATGATCGCTGTCTTCGTACCGCACATTTTCTGTAATTATAGTCCGTTCTTGTTTAGCAAACAATACTACGTCAGACTCAATGCTGCGGGCCGGATAAACAATATGGCCGGATCCAACCCGGCAGTTATGACCAACACACCCGCCCAACACCGGCAGCCCTACATCTTGATATTTGCCCTTATGCATAACCTTAATGGGCTTAGCCAGCAGGTTAAAATCGGTAAAGGTGTTACCGGCGCCAATAAAGGTATTACGCCCCACTACACAAGCCTGCAAACAGGTATTTTGGGCCACCATCGAATTTTCCATCAATGTCGTCAAGAACAGGGCCGCCCGAAACGGGATATAACAGCCGTCACCCACCACACTGACCATCAACTGCGCCCCCTGCATAATGTTAACATTGTTGCCGATCAAACTAGCATTGATCACACAGCCTGGACCGATTGTGACATTATCGCCGATAATAGTCGGCCCCTGAATAATCGCCGCCGGATCAATTTGGGTGTTACGGCCCACAATAACCAACGCTGACGACGACAAAAACTGCTTTCGCTCGAGAAGCGAACGCCACAATACTTTTAGCATCACTCCCAAATTATCCAGCGATTTTTCGATGCGTGCGCCGTAGGAAAACATACCAAACGGGCAATTGGCAATAAAAATGTGAACCCAGCTATCAATCGATAGAAACACCCGCAGCGGAACTTCAAACAGGAGTTCTTTGCGCTCGTTAGCCATGTAACTTGGTACCCGATAATAACCAATTTCAGTTGACATCGTTTCGATGATAATTGGCTCCGGTTCCACCTTACCCACGGTCGTTCCGTCGGGATAATAAAAGAGATCGGCAACGTAAAGATCGCCATCTAACCGTATATTTTCAGATAAGGGCAGAGCGTGGGTAACAATAGCTTTGTCTTTTCGGGAAAAGGCAATTTGGGCGGCCCTACCTGAATCTCGGGCGAGGGTGATGAATTCTTTGAAAAGGGTCTCATCAAAGAAAAGATTATCTCGGTATACCACCACTTCATCGGAGACAATTTCAGGTGGGAGAAAAGAAGCGCTTCTGAGAGAACTGCATTCAACTTCTTCATGGCAATAGGGGCTAAGGATGTCCCGCTGCCAAAGCCAGAGCGGCTTATTCATAATACGAAGATCACGGGCAGGCTCATTGAAGGGCATTATGGGCGTTTGATCCCGAATAATAATCTTTTTCATCTGTTAGGGTTCAACTGTCTGCCAAAAGGTTGTTTTTAGTAAAAGGTTTATCGATGCATTTGGAGCTATTAATGACTATTACTATGCTCCATTTAAGGTTTCAAATTCAAAGGCTAAAAACTCGGCTAAATTGTGATTAAAGGCTTGAGGCTCGTCTAACATTGGGAAATGTCCAGAACCCGGCATCATAAGCACTCTAGACAAAGGGGCGTTATTGGTAATGACGTTCGCCTGCGTTGGCTCAACAACTCGATCGCCAACCCCATAGATACCCATGACCGGGGTGGTAATACCGGGTAGTTGGGGTCTTAGATCGGTTTTATGCAAGGATCCAATGCTGGAGAAGAAGGCTTCAAGGGTGGTTCTTGAAAGATCGCGGGTAATCATTTTATACCAGGTCGGCCAATCATGAACAACATAAGGAGAAAACACTCTTATGCC
>JAGRCC010000542.1 GCA_020433785.1 Anaerolineae bacterium | reverse complement strand
CCTGTTATGTAAGACGCAAGAAGCTAAGCTTCTTGCGTCTTTTTTTATACCAAGTAAAGTTTATTTTTAGTAGACCACAGCCTGTCAAGGTCGTATCAAAAGGCAAAGCGGCCAATTGAGTTTCAGGAACCTACTATGGCGGATTACGACATTATTGTTATCGGAGCCGGGCACAATGCCCTGGTTTGCGCCGGATATCTGGCCCAGGCCAATTACCGGGTGCTGGTGCTAGAGCGCCGCCCCATTGCCGGCGGCGCGGTAGTGACCGAAGAGATTATCCCCGGTTTCCGCTTTGATTTGGGCGGTTCGGCCCACATTCTTATCCATCACACCCCAATTGTACAAGACCTGCAACTGACCCGCTTTGGCCTGGAGTATATCGATCTTGACCCCCTCTTCTTTGCCCCATTCCCCGACGGCAGTCATATCACCATCTGGCAAGACCTCGATAAAACCTGCGACAGTATCGCCGCTGTCTCGCCTGAGGATGCCGCAGCCTACCGCCACTTTATCGATACGTGGACGCCCATAGCTCAAGCCACCGTTGAAACTTTCCTTCACCCGCCGACGCCGGTCAACGTGGTGCGCCATCTGATCTTCGGCAGCGGATTAGGTTCCGGCAATTGGGAGCGACTGAGCGATATCTTACGCGGGTACGGTCAACTGCTGCGCCAATCGTTTCGCAGCCCCAAGGTGCAGGCGGTTATTGGCTGGATGGCCGCTCAATCCGGCCCACCGCCGACCGAACCCCTATCGGCGCCGTTTGCCCTGTGGCATCCCATGTATCACGTCAGTGGAATGAAGCGTCCGCGCGGCGGCTCGGGGATGCTAACCCAGGCTCTGGCCAAAATGATCAGCGCGCACGGCGGCGAGGTCAAAACGTCGATGCCGGTTAGTCGGATTCTGGTTGAGCACGGTCGAGCCGTGGGCGTCGAGACGGTCAATGGCGAGCGGTTCACTGCCAAAACGATTATTTCCGGCGCGCACATCCACACGACCTTAAAACTCCTCGAAGACACGCCGCTGCCCAAAATGCAAAAAAATCTACTAGCTAAGACACGAGTAGGCAACGGGTTTGGCATGGTCGTTCGCTATGCGATGAATGAGCTGCCTAATTATGTAGCCCTACCGACTGAAAATGGCCCCGGCCCCCAACACACCGCCCTGCAATTTATTTGCCCCGACCTGGCTTACCTGGACCGGGCCTACGGCGATTACCTCGGCGGCAGACCGTCAGAGCAGCCGGCCCTCATCTCGATGACTTTTTCCGCTGTCGATCCGACCCTGGCGCCGCCCGGCCAGCACACCATGTTTCTGTGGGGCCAATATTACCCTTATGAACTAGCCTCCGGTGAGTCGTGGGACGATATCGGCCAACGGGAAGCCGACCGCATGCTGGCGACGCTGGCCCAATACGCGCCCAATGTCACCAACGCCGTCATCGGCCAACTGGTCGAAACACCGCTGTATTTAGAACGAGAGTTGGGCTTACATCGGGGCAATGTGATGCATTTGGAGATGTCAATCGATCAGATGTTTATGATGCGCCCGGCGCTGACGATGAGTAACTATCGCGGCCCGATCAAAGGGCTGTATCTGACCGGAGCCAGCACTCATCCGGGCGGCGGGATTATGGGCGCCGCCGGTCGCAACGCCGCCCAAGTCGTTCTACACGATTTATCCGGCCGAAGATGGTTTTAACCCTCAACAACTAACCAAAACAATTGTGGTTAGATCACGCCCAAATCCTCCAGCGCCATCTCCGCTGCTACCCGGCCCGACAGCGCCACCATCGGCACGCCGCCGCCGGGATGGGTCGTCCCTCCAGCGAAATACAGGCCCGCCACATCCCGGCAGCGATTATTCGGCCGGCGAAAAGCGGCCCACCGCGAGTTGGATGAGGCCCCATACAGTGCCCCCCGCCAAGCGCCCGTCAGCCGAGCCAGATCGACCGGCGTTATTACTTTTTCAACCGCGATCTCAGCCCTGATATCAAATCCAAATGCGGCTAACCGCGCCAGCACCCGGTTTCGATACGCCTGCGCCTGCGTCTCCCAGGTAAAATTGGGGCCCAAAGGCGGGGCATTGACCAACACGAACCAATTCTCGCTGCCCTCGGGCGCGTGAGTTGGATCAGATTTAGCGGTGATGGCGACATAGATGGTCGGCTCTTCCGGCGGAATGCCGCGCCGGAAGATATCGGCAAATTCGCGCGGGTAGTCGTCGGAGAAAAAGATGTTGTGGTGAGCCAGTTCGGGATGCTTACGATTAACGCCCAGCAACAAAATAAAGCCGGAGCAAGAGGGTTCGAACTGGGTCAGCCGCTTGATCCGCCGGGGCGTGGCTATCGATGACGGAAGCAGGTTGTGATAAACCGTGGCGACATCGACGTTAGCGATTACGGTTCGGGCCGGTTGGAAGTCGCCACTGTTCAACACAACCCCCACCGCCCGATCCCGTTCGACCACAATCTGCTGAACCGGGCAGTTGAAGCAAAATTCAACTCCTAGCTCTTGGGCCACGGCCATCAAACTGCGGGCAATCGCGTAAACGCCGCCATGCGGATACCACACGCCACCGGTAAGCTCCACATGGGCGATAACATTCAATGTCGCCGGAGCTTGGTAGGGGCTAGCGCCCACGTAAGTAGCAAATCGCCCCAAAAGTTGGCGTAGATGCGGTGAAGCGACGAAGGATCGAATCGCCTGATCCATGCTGCGGAGTGGATCGATAAACCAGGCATCGCTAGGCGACACCCGACTAAAACTGCGCCAGGTCGGCGGCCGGTCGTAAATAAAAACCGGGCCGGTAATCCGGTGCAAACGGGCAGCATAGGCCAGATAAGCCAGATAGCCCTCCACGTCTCGCTCATCAAGGCGAGCGATCTGGTCCGTCATCCGGGCCAGATCCCGGCTGGCATCCAGGACCACGCCGTCAGGGTAGAAATAGCGGGTTAGGGGTTCAACCGGTTGGAGCGTCAGGTAATCGTCAAGCTGCCGGCCGGCCACTGCAAATAAATCGTCTAGAACGTGGCGCATGGTGATAACCGATGGGCCGGTATCCCATCGAAAACCGGCCTGGCAAATCTGCCCCATCTTGCCCCCGGCTGCCGGGTTTTGCTCAACGATCATCACTCGCTGCCCGGCCGCTGCTAGCCGAATGGCGCTACTTAACCCGCCGATGCCCGCGCCGATGACAACCACCGGATCAGCCATTGACGCCTCGCGGCGAGGGCGGCTCAGGCGAGAGGGTTCGCCCCTTCCAACGCGGCCCACCGAAACGCCATCGCCACCAGATCGATTGGCCGGCAATCCGCGTCATCAGCAAAACCGAGATCGGCAGCAGCGCCGCATCCGCCACGCGCTGGTGGGTAACCGCGGCCGTCAGCGCTCGTAAGCCAACCCCCAAGCCAACCAACAGCCAAGGCCAAACCGGCCAATGCGGGACTCCGCCCCACCCTCCCCCAACCAGCCAGACCCAAGGCATTACAAAAATGAGCAGATGAAACACGGTAGCCAACATCAACAGTAGCGGATGGTTACCATATCCGGCCAAAATATTTTTGGCAAAGCCATCACGAACCCCGGTCCAATTTTGATACATGCGGCAGCCGATCAGCCGGTTGCCGTCAACCATTCGCAGGCGGAGCCGGTGGGCTTTGACTCGCCGCGCCAATACAACATCTTCCAGCACTTCGTACCGCACAGCCGCGTGGCCGCCGATCAACTTGTACACCGCTCGCCGGAAAGCCAGGCACTGCCCATTAGCCGCGGCCAGGGCCG
>JAGRCC010000045.1 GCA_020433785.1 Anaerolineae bacterium | reverse complement strand
AGAACGGCACCCCGGCTTCACCGGCCACGGCTCTAGCCAGCAGGGTTTTACCGGTTCCCGGCGGGCCAGACATCAACACCCCTTTTGGAATACGTGCTCCCAATCGAGCAAATTTAGCCGGTTCCTTTAGAAACTCGACTACCTCTTGCAATTCCTGCTTGGCTTGATCGGCCCCGGCCACATCGATAAATCTAACCTGCGGTTTGACCAAATAGTTGTCGTCATCTTTCTTGCCGTTTGCGGAGATCAAACGAGCGTTACTCTGCCCCATATTGCCGGGCATCCGGCCAATGCTGCTGCCGCTAGAGCGGCGATTACGAGCCGTGAAAAAGGCAATTATCCCCACCAGGGATACCAGCAAAATCAAGCCCCACAAGCTGGGAGAATAACTATTGGCCTCGGTTCCCTCCACAAGAATCGGTAGATCGGCCAATAATTGGTCGGGAGTGCCGAGAAATTTAAGGGTCTCAATGGTGCTTATGTTAGATTCCTTGCGAGCGCTAACGCTGCTACCATCTTCTTTAACGGCGGTTATCAGATTATCCTGAACAACGAGGCTTTTTACTTGGTCCGCTTTGACCAGGCTGACAATCTCCGGCAGGGAGACAAGTTGGGGTTTGGTCGTCGAACCGCGGCTATTTTGCACGGTCTGGCTAACGGACATTTCCGAACCGGAACTATAGCCGGAAAAAAGATAGCTACCAACTGCAATACCGGCAACAATCAAACTAATAATAAGCCATTTCGGATGAAATGGCAGTCTATCTTTCCACTGTTTAGGCCAATCACTGGGGGGCATAGGCAAAAAACCTCCGATCAATCAACATCTAGCTTTTATACAAATACGGTCTTTATTTATGAGAAAAAGTGGCTGACCTCAATATTTTCAATCACAGGCTTATCCAGCAACGATCCGCCTTGATTGATATTAAGTGCCAGCCACTTTGATGATAATTTCTATTATTCTTCAGGATTTTTGCTAGTGGTTTTAATCCGGCGACCGTTACGTCACCTTGAGAAGTACCTCTAATTCTTAGATGTACTTTCTACTTTAAACCAGAATATCAAATCCCGTCAAGCTCTACCATACTAAATTGGGTTATTTAACCAAACTCTTAGAGTTATTTGTACTAGTTACTTTGATAACCCAACATCAACGACAATCATAAGGTTATAAATAACTTACATATATTATAACTAGCATTGCCAGTTTTGTGAATTAATACACTACTTTTTCGTAACTCATCAAATTTGATGAGGCAGTGGCTACCGTTCCTCTCAAAGGGAAATACCCAAAATTAACCGGTGTATGAGTCTGATTGAGCCTTGCTTCGGTTGCCCTGCCCGTGGTACAATCCCCCTGTATAGAAGAACAAATGAATGTGGAGCATGATTATGGATTTTCTTGAGGGACTAAATCCGGCCCAAAAAGAAGCCGTCACCACCATTGTAGGGCCGGTCTTAGCCCTGGCCGGTCCCGGTTCCGGCAAAACGAGAGCCTTAACTCATCGCATTGGCTACCTGGTACGCGATTGGGGCATCGCCCCATGGAATATTCTGGCCGTGACATTCACCAACAAAGCCGCGCGCGAGATGAAAATCCGGTTGGAAGGGCTGCTGACTAAACCGCAGGTCGATGCCTTGAGCGTCGGCACCTTTCATTCGTTGTGTGCCCGCTGGCTCCGGCAGGATATTGAAGCCTTGGGCAATTATGATCGCAACTACGTCATATACGACACCAGCGATCAACAATCGGTGGTTAAACGCGCCCTCCGCGATTTAGACATCGATGAAAAAGCCTGGAAACCAAACCCGATTCATTACGCCATCTCCAAAGCCAAAAATGAGATGATCGGCCCGGAACGGCTGCCGACTCGTACTTACCAGGACGAGATTGTCCAGCGCGTTTACAGCCGCTATCAGGCTATTCTGGTCCAAAATAACGCCCTCGACTTTGATGATCTATTATTGTTGACCCACCGCCTTTTTAACAATCACCCAGCGGTCCTACAAAAATACCAGCAGCGATTCCTGCACGTAATGGTCGATGAGTTTCAAGACACCAATATGGTCCAGTACGAACTCTCCAAAATGCTGGCCGGCGGCTCGCGCAACATCTTTGTGGTGGGTGATCTTGACCAGGGCGTATACTCCTGGCGCGGGGCCGACTATCGCAACGTGCTGCGCTTCCGAGACGATTACCCGGACCTTAAGCTCATTCAACTCTCCCAAAATTACCGCTCGACCGAAACCATCCTCAACGCCGCCAAGCAGGTCATTCGCAAAAACAAAGAACGCATCGACAATAATCTGTTCACCGAACGGGGTACAGGTCCCAAAATCCGGATCATCGAGGCTTACAACGACCGGGAAGAAGCCATCTACGTGGTCAATGAAATTCAACGACTGGAACGCGACGGCATTTCTCCCGGCGAGATCGCGGTCATGTATCGCACCAACGCCCAAAGCCGCGCTTTGGAGGAAGCCTTCATCGCCCACAACATGCCGTATGTGCTGGTGCGCGGCACGCGCTTCTATGATCGCAAGGAAATCAAAGATGCGCTGGCATATCTTAGATTACTCCACAATCCTGAAGACAGCGTAAGTTTAGAACGGATCATCAATGTCCCGGCCCGCGGCATCGGCAACAAAACTATCGCCGATTTAGATCGCTGGGCCTTCGACTTAGGCACAACTCCCTGGCAAGCCATCCGACGACTCGTGACCGAGGCCCAAGCTGAGTCAGAGGAGGCTGAAGCGGTTGATATCGCTTTCCCCCCAGCCGCCGTCCCGTCGCCCTTCAAGGGCCGGGCGCAGAATGCCCTGGTCCAATTCGGACAGATAATGACGATGCTGCTGGCCGCCAAGCGCAAACTCCCCTTACCCGACCTGTACGACCTGATGATTGCTCGAACCGGTTACAAAGCCTTCATTAAAGACAATACAATGGAAGGCGAGGAGCGCTGGGAAAACTTACAGGAATTAAAACAAGTGACCCACGATTTTGCGACAATCGAGGGCGATGAAGCCCTGGCCCTATTTCTAGAAAATGTGGCCCTGGTTTCCGATGTCGATGCCCTAGGCGAGGAAGGATCGGCTCCGGCGCTGCTCACGCTCCATACGGCCAAGGGGTTGGAATTTCCGGTGGTCTTTATGGTCGGCATGGAAGAAAATATCTTCCCCCACAGCCGCAGCCTGCAAGACCCGGAACAAATGGAAGAGGAGCGCCGGCTGGCTTACGTGGGCATCACCCGCGCTAAAGATCGCCTCTACCTGACCCGCGCGTTTCGCCGCACCACCTACGGCTTCGAGGAACCGACCGCCCCCTCGCGCTTTTTGAATGACATCCCGCCGGAGTTGGTCGATCAAAACGGCCAGCGCTCAAGCCGTGGCTACCCCACCGGCGGCGGCCGTTTCACCGGCCGGCGCGAAGCGCAACGGATCAGCAGCCGTTGGGATCGACCGGCGGCCCCTTCCCCTTCCATCCCATCAGCCGCCAAAGCCCCCGGTTTCAAACCCGGCGACCGCGTCCACCACGGCAAATTCGGCGAAGGCACCGTCATCGCCGTCGAGCTAACCGGCAGCGACGAATACGTCCAGGTGGCCTTCCCTAACCAGGGCATCAAAAAGCTGGCCACCAGCATCGCCAAATTAGAAAAGCTGTCATAATTCAAATTTCTTGCGACTTAATGTCCACTATGCTATAATTTTGGAGTCAAAATTAATATTTTGCACAACTAGCTGGGGAGGTGCCAGAGTGGACGATTGGGGCGGTCTCGAAAACCGCTGTAGGCCTCGGTCTACCGTGGGTTCGAATCCCACCCTCCCCGCTCACACAATTGTGTCGATATGATCTCTGGAGAGGTCGCATAGTCCGGTCGAGTGCGCACGATTGGAAATCGTGTAGGTGTAACAGCCTCGAGGGTTCGAATCCCTCCCTCTCCGCTTTCCAATAATTAGTATTAGTAATTGGTAATTAGCTTGTTAAATATCCAATCACTAATTACCAATTACCAGTTACCAATTCCCTCAAGGTGAGGGCAACCGGGTGGCG
>JAGRCC010000541.1 GCA_020433785.1 Anaerolineae bacterium | reverse complement strand
GCAGCGTGGTCCTGCCGACCGGCGCGGGCAAAACCTTTTTAGCCCTGCAAGCCATCACCGCCTGCAGCGTCAGCACCCTGGTCGTAGTCCCAACGCTTGATTTACTCCATCAGTGGTATGCCCTGCTGGAAAACGCCTTTGGCGGGCCGATTGGCGTCTGGTATGGCCAGGAAAAACGGCTGGAACCGATTACGGTCACCACCTACCCATCCGCCTGGGCCCAGGCCGAACTGCTGGGCAACCAGTTCAAGCTAATCGTCTTCGATGAAATTCACCATCTACCCGCCCCCTCCTGGCACGAAATCGCTCTGATGTGCGCCGCCCCCTACCGCCTGGGCCTGACTGCGACCTACCCCGACACCCCCGAGTTCAGCTCCTCACCCTCCTCAAATAAACCCAACCCATTCTCCATTCTTCATTCTTCATTCTCCATTTCACCTGCCGCTCTGCTTGATGAATTGGTCGGTCCGGTGGTCTACCGCAAACAGATCGACGATCTGACCGGCCAGCAGTTGGCCGAGTACCGCACCGAGCGCATCCGGATCGACCTGACGCCAGAGGAACGGACCGCTTATGATACCGCCTACGCTGCCTACACCGGCTATGTCCGCGAAGCCCGCCTGCGCGAGAGCCACGGCCCCTTCTGGTGGGATGAGTTTACCCGCCGCAGCGCCTACGAAGTCGAGGCTCGCCGGGCCAAGGTCGCCGAGATGAAACTGAAAGAGATTGTCCATCAGGCCCAGGGCAAGCTAGACATCCTGGATGGCCTTATGCGCGAACATCGCCACCGGCAAATGCTCATCTTCACCGCTCATAACCGCTTCGCCTATCGCATCGCCCGTCGCTATCTGGTGCCGGTCATCACCCACCAAACTAAAGCCGCCGAGCGCAAAGCCATTTTAGATGACTTTCGAGCCGGAACGTATGAGGTTATTGTCACCTCCAAAGTTCTCAACGAAGGGGTCGATGTTCCGGAGGCCAAAGTCGCGGTGGTTTTAGGCGGCAGCGCCAGCGCCCGCGAATACGTGCAGCGTTTGGGCCGAGTTTTACGCAAAAAGGGCAACGCCCAGGCCACGCTGTTTGAAGTTATCGCCCGCAAAACGGTCGATGAACGCATCGCCCGGCAGCGGCGGCCCAAGTTTTGACCGCAGACCACCGACGGAAAACCTCCAGCGACTCTAAAAATCCGGGTAATTAGGGTGTTTCTGGCCTTTCTACGGTAAACTGTGGGGTTACCTAGTTGCAGTGACGAGGTTAAACCTTATACGGCCCGCACGGGTCGGCTAATTCACGATGATTGGGACGGGCGGCGTGGACGGGTCGTCTGATGCGCCGTGATGCGAACGGTCGGTGTGGGCGGGTGGTTTGGCTCACCGGTGATGCAGATGGTCGGCGCGGGCGGGTCGTCTAATTCATTGGTGAATGGAATAGTCGGCGCGAACCGATTGTCTAATCCACCGCTGAAGCGAACAGTCTGGAGCGACAAAGCTTGCTTTGTCAACCGATCAAAGCTTTACTTTGACGCTCCGCAAAACGGCTTTATGATAGCACATCTATATGTTCCAATGCGGCTTCCTCAGCCGGAATTCGCAGGCCCAGCAGAAGCGCCGCATTAAGCAGGCTGGCGACGACCGCCGTTCGCCACGCGCCGAAGATAAGTGGGACGGCGGCTAACTCAACGGCGACGGCCAGATAGTTGGGATGGCGAAATAAACGATACGGCCCTGTCCGCACCCGCCGACCGCCGGGCACAATCAATATCCGCGTGTTCCAGTACCGGCCCAAACTGGTGATGGCCCAGTAGCGCAAACCTTGAACGGCGGCAAACAGCCCGAACCACACCGGCCACCAACGGCTCAGCCGTGAGCCAATCGCCAGGGCCTCGCTGACCCAGCCGATCAGCCAGCCGGGGTGGAGCATAAAAAACAAGGGATAATGGTTCGCGCCATACTCCCTAGCCCCCTGCCGCAGCGCCCACTTTCGGTTGCGTTCGGCCACACGCAGTTCAAACAGTCGTTGGATGATAATGAAGAGAGCGGTTAGTAAGACTTTGGTCATGGAATGATCAGATCACATTGTCTATCGTGAAATTCACCACCGAAAGAGTAGCTGTTCGGCACTGAAGCCGGGACCGAGCGCCAGCATCAGGCCATAATCGTCGCTGGGCGGCTGGCTGGCCAGAAATCGTTCCAGCACAAACAACACCGAGGCGCTCGACATGTTACCGTAACAGCCCAAAATTTCGTAGGCATACTTTAAGTCAGCGGCCGATAAGCCCAGGCTGGCGACGTATGCGGCCAAAACTTTAGCGCCGCCGGGGTGAGCGACGTAATGCCGCAACGCATCGAGGTCGATGCCCCAGGCGGCACAGGCTTGCCGCCGCAAGTCGGGCAGGTGGCGGTCGATGATGGTCGGGATGTGCCGGGAAAACCTGACGCGCAGCCCGGTATTGACTAAATCCCAGCCCATTACATCCTCGGAGTCTTTAAAGAGGGTGCTGTAGCTGCCCAAGATTTCCGGGCCAACGCCGGTGGCGTTGAATACCGCCGCCGCCGCGCCATCGCCAAACAGGCTGGTGGCAATGAGGTTGGCCTTGGAACGATCATTATGTTGGAAGGTCAACGAGCACAGCTCGACGGCGACCAGCAGCACGGCTTGCCCGGGGCGCGACCGGGCCAGTTCCGCCGCGCGAGCCGCCCCGGCCACGCCGCCGGCACAGCCCAAGCCCCAAATCGGCAGGCGGCAGGTATGGTTCGACAGTTCCAGCCGCTGAATGAGCTTGGCATCGAGGCTGGGCGTGGCGATGCCGGTGGTCGAGACAAACACGACCATGCCGATTTCGTCCGGTAAAATCGCGGCCCGGCGGAGCGCCTGCCGGGCCGCCGATACCGACAATTCTAGGGCCGTTTTTTCATACAACGCGTTCGTTTCGGTAAACGAGTGCGGCCGGCCGTACCAATCGGGCGGCTGGGCCAGGTAACGATTACCAATTTGGGTGTGATCA
>JAGRCC010000540.1 GCA_020433785.1 Anaerolineae bacterium | reverse complement strand
GTAAGGAGTAGGGAGTAGGGAGTAAGGGGTCAAAAACAATTACTCCCTACTCCCTACTCCCTACTCCCTACTTCAACGTGAGTTAGACACAGAAATTTTAGCACAAATGAGCGAGGATGTGAAACAGTAAAGGCCAAAAGCTCACCATATTCTAATTATTTTCTAATTAAATTCATACCTTTTTCTGATAGAGTTCGGTTACATTTTAAACTGCCTCTATTTATGCTGTGACAAACTTTAACAATTAAGAACCTATTCAGGACAATGACCTTTGCCACCTTTAAAGACCCGTTATCAGGGCGGCTGGATAGAAATGAACCAATTGTTAAAGCAGTAAGGATAGGAAATTTGGGTGAGGGAGGGTCAAGATTGTGTCATCTGTCATAGTTTTCGCTTTATATTATTTTCCCATCATGATACAATAGAGATGAAAACGCCTAAAGCATCGGCCTTTTTCTTCCTCCAAACTGCGCCAGCATCCGCCTTCACTCCACCATCATTATCCCGACTCCAGGTTCATTCCTTTCTACCCTTTTTCCTTAATAGTTTTGGGCTGTTTTGATCAAACCTGAAATGACCGCTTCTGAGCAGGTTGAGAATATTGACGTATGTGGTTTGTAAATTATTTTAGATCGCGCATTAGAGTTAAAGTTATTCTGCCCTACGCCATATTAACGGTGGTGGTGGCTGTTATTGGCGTCTTTCTCAGTACACGCCTGGTGTCCGGCTCCTTGGAGGAACGCTTTACGAATCAGCTGGTGGCCGCGGCCAGTGTGGCCGCTGACGGCTTGGGACAGTTAGAAGAAAACCAGTTAGAAGATTTTCGGGCCATTGTCTTTACCGAAGGAATTGCCGACGCCGTGGTTGCCGGCGACTCAGAGCAGCTTCAGACGCTGTTATTTCCCCTAATTGTCAATAAGAATATGGATCGAGTCGACATTATCGACCAGAATGGCGTTTATCTATTCGGCGTTCGACGTCCGGCGGGGTCAACGGATGTTGAAGATTATGTGACCACCGATAAGCAAGGCAGCGTGGACTGGCGAAATTGGCCGGTTGTGCAAAATGTATTAAATGGAAAGGTCGATGATTTAGGTGACAAATTTGTAACCATCGAGACGGTCGATGACGACCTCTTGTTTTTTACGGTAGGCCCGCTTAAGCAAGATGATGAGGTGATTGGGGCGGTGTTGGTTAGCTCCCATATTCCTGATGTGCTCAGCGCCTTACGCCAAGCAACCTTTGCTGAGGTCAGTCTTTATGATCTCGACGGCGACTTAATCGACTCAACCTTTTCTAATCAAGATGAGGCCGCCCAAGTTTTGCGCTTAGGGCAGCAGGCTCGCTTGACGCTGGCCGTAGAAGGGGAATCCAGTCCTAGAAAATCGGTCGAGCTGGGGTCGTTGGAATATGACGTCCTATACAACGTCTTTAGAGCCAGGGGTAACCCGTTGGGGTTTTACTCGGTGGCGTTGCAAACGACCTATATTGTCTCTTATAGTAATTCGGCTCGTACCCAAATGGGGGCTATCTTCGCTCTAACCCTGCTGCTGGTTTTTTTAATTGGTTATTTTACAGCTAACGCCATTACCAAACCGGTACAGCATCTTATGGAAGACGCCCTGGCTGTGGCCAGCGGCGATTTAACGCGACGAACGAAAATAAACTCGACGGATGAAATTGGCTCGCTGGCCCGCTCATTGGACCATATGACGGAAAGCCTGGCTAACTATACTCAAAACCTGCAAAATCGAATTTCCGAGCTGGTGCTGTTGTATGAAAACAGCACTGCCGTTACGGTAAAATCGGGCTTAAATTTAGACCATATTATGCGGGCCATTGCCGAGAGCGTCAAAGGCGTCATCAAAGGGACCGATCAGGTGGTGGTCTACCTGTTTGACGACAAGAAACAGCAGTTGATGCCTAGAATCTCCACCGTGGAGGATATCCATAAGTTCGCCATTTTGCCTTTCAACGAAAATGACGATTTTTGGCGCCTCTTGAGCGACGCCAAGCCTCATCTGATCAACTTAAAGCAGCTCAAATCCCATACGGCCAACGGGTTTTCCAGTAGTGAGACCGTTGCTCACGCGCTAGTGGTCCCTTTAATTGCCAGCCGGGAAATTATCGGGATGTTGGCGCTGCTGCCTAGACCGAATGAACCTGATCTTCACCAACTCGATGAAGACAAAGAGCGGCTGCTGGTGACTCTGGCCAACCAGTCGGCCATTGCTATTAAGAACGCGCAGTTGTTTGACGCCACGCAGCGGGCGTATGAAGAACTGCGCCATTTGGACGACCTTAAGACCGAATTCATCAATATTGCGGCGCACGAACTGCGCACGCCATTGGGGGCGATGATCGGTTACGCCAGTTTTCTGGAGAAGCGCGTACCGGAAAAGCTGCATAAATCAGTGCGGTTTTTGACGGCCAGTTCATTGCGGATGCGAACGATGGTCGATGCCATGCTGGCCATTCAGCGCTTGGATGCCGGGACCGCTTTCCTAAGGATTGCTAACATCGATGTGACCGATATTATTCACAAAACGGTGGCTGATTTTACCCCCATGGCCGAAATGGAGGATCATACCATCGAGGTCAAACTGGGCGAACATCTACCCAAGGTCCCGGCCGATCCGGAAAAAGTCGGCCTGATTTTATCTAACCTGATTTCAAACGCTATCAAATTCACACCGGAGGGCGGCAAAATTGAGGTGTCGGCTCAGGATTATCTCAAAGGCATCTTGATCCAGGTTAAGGATAACGGGGTCGGTATTTCAGAAGATGACCAAACCCGCATTTTCGAGCGCTTCTACCAGGTTAGACCCGACCATTTGGCCGGCCACGGCGGGATGGGTATTGGGTTAACAATCGTCAAACACCTGGTGGAGTTACACGAAGGTCAGGTTTGGGTTGAAAGTGAAGAGGGCGAGGGCACCATCTTTGCCTTTACGCTACCTAATGAACCGCTTGCAGAAGAGGTTCCGGAGGAAGCGATAACTCGCCAGGAAGGGGACCCACGGCAGGTTGAAGTTGTTAATTAAGATTTGGTTGACACACTGCTCGATGGCTACTGTATAAGTACACTCATGTTTGGTTACGATCATGGAAGACAAGAAAGTGAAGCCGACCAAACCGAATAGACAGCAGCGAGACCTCTTTCGAGGCGACTCGCTGCTGTTTGTATTTCTATTCGGTGGCTGGCTGCTTATTTTCTTGTTTGCAACGCTAGGCTTACAGCGCGATAGCCAAGTTTGGCTGCCGATTAACCCGGTGGTTAGAGCAGCGGCAGATTACAGTGTGGATGAAAATGCACTGCAATTGGCTCAGGTCAAACCCGAAATTATCGACGCGGTTAAGCAAGATGCTGAAAATCGAGAAGCGCTAAAAACCCCCGTACCCCTCACGCTATTAGGGTCACCTACGCCCACTCCCACTCCCTCCGCATCGGCCACCGCTACGGTCCGGTCGCCGCTAACGGTCGATGTGGGTGGTCCTTATGAGGGCGACGAAGGGAGTGAGATATCTTTTGTGGCCGATAACTTTAATTCGGTCTTGGATATTATTCCCGGTGGGGTGTCATATGAGTGGGATTTAGATGGGGACGGCGTCTATGATGATGCCGAAGGCCCCAGCGCTTCCTTTGTCTTTTACGATGAGGGCGATTATCCGATCAGCGTCCGAGCCAGCGATCTATTGGGGCGCACAGCCTTCGATACCACCGTAGCCAATGTGCTTAATGTCGATCCCCTGGTTCAGATTGGCAATAACATGTACACCAGTGAAAGCAGAACGGTTTACTTTTCCGCCTCTGCCAGCGACCCTGGCCGCGACGTCCTGTTCTTCGAGTGGGATTTCGGTGACGGGTCGATTCCGGTCAATAACACCCTTCGCCCCGAGCATATTTTTTGGGATGACGGCGAATATCGAGTTACCCTGCGGGTTAGAGACAACGACGGCGGCTTGAGTGAAGATCGGCTGACCGTTTATGTGGGCAACTTACCACCGGAAATTAATCCTCTCACGGATCAGACGGTTGATGAAGGTAGTCCGCTCACCCTCAAAGGCCAGGCCAGTGATCCGGCCAAAGACAATGACACCCTCTCTTATGCCTGGGATTTCAATTATAACGGTAAAAGCTTTTCCCCGGACGCTGACGGCGAGACCGTTACCACCACTTATCCCGATGGCCCAGCCGACGTGATTGCGGCCTTACAGGTAAAGGATGAAGACGGTGGAGAAAGCATTGAAACTTTAGATGTGACCGTCAATAACGTGCCGCCGGCTATTACCCGAATTTCCAATAGTGGCCCGGTGGGTGAAGGCTCGTTCTTGGATATTGTCGTTTCGGCTTCAGATGTGGGCAATGATACCCTCAGCTACGGCTTCGATTGGAACAATGACGGCAGCTACGACACCGTACAGCAGTCGGGATCGGCTTCGCATGTGTGGACTAATCAAGGTCGGCACACGGTACGCATTCGCGTGGACGACGGCGACGGCGGCCAGGTGTTTTCCAGCACCGTCGTCTCAACCTTTAATTTGACCCCAACGGCCATTGCCCAAGTCCCGAATAGCGTTTACTTTGAAGGCTCGCCGGTTACGTTTGACGCCAGCGA
This sequence comes from Anaerolineae bacterium, assembly GCA_020433785.1. Next base: position 9,234 of record JAGRCC010000540.1, on the reverse strand, counting down.
GTCGAGCGACCCCGGCGATGATGTTCTGACCTACGCCTGGGATTTTGGCGACCAAACGACCGGCACAGGGGTTAATCCAACCCATACCTATGCAGACAATAAGCCTGATCATAGCGCTCATTCCGTTACCCTAACCGTCACCGATGACAGCGGGGCGACTGATCAAGACATCGTCCCAGTGCTCATCTTAAATGCAAACCCCACCGTTAACGCCGGTCCGGATCGAGAAATCGATGAGGGTGATGACGTTAGTGTCACCTTTACCGGCAGTAACGCCACTGATCCAGGCACAGATAGCCTCACCTTTGACTGGGATTTTGATTTCGACGGCACATTCGTTTCGGAAGCGACCGGCCTGTCAACCAACTTTGTCTATCCTTTACTCGATGGTCCGCGCGATATCATCGTGGCCTTGCGCGTTCGAGACGACGATTATCCGGCCCCAATCGATAACGGCGGCCAAATCGGCGAGCATATTGACACCTTTATGCTCACCGTCAAAAACCTGCCCCCGACCAACGTCGATGCGGGAGGAGACTACAAAGGTATCGTCTCCAAGCCGATCACCTTAACCGCTGCGGTGGCAAACGATATATCCGCCGATCCGCTGACCTATGCCTGGGATTTTGACTATGACGGCAGCGGTTCTTTCACCACCGATGTCAGAGGGCGGGTGGTGACCCACACTTGGACCACATTCGGACTAAAAACCGTGGGCCTGCGCGTGTCTGACGGCGACGGCGGCCAAGTCTTCGACACCGCTAAGGTTAATGTCAACGCCGTGCCTATTGCCAACGCCGGCGGACCTTATAGCGGTCTGGAAGGCTCGCGCATTCTGTTTGACGGCCGCGGCTCAAGTGATCCCGATAACGATCCGCTTCGATACAGTTGGAGCTTTGGCGATGGATCGCCCAACCGAACCGGCATCACCACCACCCACGTCTATTCCGATAACAGAACTTATACCGCTACCCTCACTGTTCGAGATTCCGACGATGACTCGGCGACAGATGTTGTTACCGCAACCATCTACAACGCCAATCCGGTCATCCCGGCCATAGCCAACCAGACAGCAACGGAAGGGGTTCCTTTTAACTTCCAAAGCTTAACCAACCCGGTCTATGATCCCGGCGCCCTCGATACACTCAGTTTCGCCTGGGATTTTGACTACAATGGCACATTTAATTCGGATGCCACTGGCCGCAATGTCAGCCGAACCTTCCCGGACGGCCCGGCTACATTTACGATTGCGCTGCGCGTTCGAGACGATGATTATAGTTCAACACCTGCCCCCGGTAACGAACCAGGCGAGTCCATAGGAACCTTCCAGCTTACCGTGCAGAACGCCCCGCCAATTGCCAATGCGGGGGGTCCGAACTACAATGGTGTCGAAGGCCAACCGATCACCTTGTTTGGTTCGGTTACTGATACCGGTAGCAATGATACGCATACATTCGCCTGGGATTTGGACAACAACGGCACCTATGAAACGCCCGGTCAAACCATCAACCATACCTGGCCTGTCGGCGGTGTTTATCCGGTGACCCTACGCGTCACCGACAAAGATGGTGCATCCGGTACGGCCACGGCCACAGTCACGGTTAATTACAATCCCCGGGCCGACGCGGGTGGCCCATACACGGGACGAGAAGGCATACCCGTAACACTTGATGGCAGTGGATCGTTTGATCCTGATGATACAAGTCTCACCTATAGTTGGGATTTTGGCGATGGTTCACCGCCGAGTACCGGCGCCGTCGTCACCCACGTTTATCTGGATAACGGGGACTACGTCGCCACCTTGACTGTCACTGATGGGTCGCGGGGTGGCATAGGGACCGATCAAGCGGATGTCACCATCGCCAATGTGCCGCCAACCGCCGTGGTAGGCGGCCCTTACAGTGGCAACGAAGGACAAGCCATTACCATGGATGGCCGGGGATCGTTCGACCCCAGTCCCGATGATGATGCGACGCTAACCTATCTCTGGGATTTTGGGGATAGCAGTCCATCGCCTGCTTCGGCGGATCGGGTAGCGCATACTTATGCTGATAACGGCGTGTACAATGTCTCTTTGACTGTTACTGATAAAGACGGTGGGACGAGCAGCGTTAGCACCACAGCCACCGTCAACAACGTTAATCCCACCGCCAGCGCCGGTGGGCCTTATCGGACCACCATCAATCTCCCGGTTAACCTGAACGGCAGCGGCTCGGATGTGGCGGCGGATACATTAACCTTTGCCTGGGATTTGAATAACGACGGAACATTCGAAACACCGGGGCAAAATGTGGTTAATACCTGGGCCACACCGGGAGTTAAGACGGTGAGCTTAAGAGTAACCGATGATGATGGTGGCTCTGCGACCAGCACCACTACGGTCGATGTGGGCAGCCCGCCGATAGCGGTGGCCGGGGGACCGTATACCGGCTCTGAAAACGTCGCTATCACCTTGAACGGCAGTGGTTCATCTGACCCGGATGGCGACCCCATAACGTATCGATGGACGTTTGGCGACGGCAGCCCGGCGGCCAATGGAGCGGTGGTCAACCACACCTACGTTGATAATGGGGCCTATGTCGCTACTTTAACCGTGACGGATAATCGCGGCGGCGTAGCCACCTCTCAGGCAAATGTTACGATCACGAATGCGGCTCCTACTGCCAACATCAGCGGCCCGACCAATGGTGATGAAGGTGAAGATATTACGTTTGATGGCCGCGGCTCCAGCGATCCGGGACCAAATGATACCCTGTCATATAACTGGGATTTCGGCGATGGGGGTACGGCTTCGGGACCGACGGCTTCCCATCAATATCGAGACAACGGCAGATTTGATGTCACCTTAACCGTGACCGACAAAGATGGCGCCTCTGATAGTACCTCGATATCGATTACCATCAATAATGTAGCGCCTACGGCCAACGCCGGGGGCCCTTATGGGGGTGATGACGAAGCGCCCGCCGGAGTAACGATTGTGTTTGACGGCAGCGGTTCCAGCGACCCTGGTGTGGACGACACCTTAACTTACCAGTGGACTTTTGGCGACGGTAGCCCACCTGACACTGGCCCGGTTGTGTCTCACACCTATCTTGACAGCGGCAGCTATACCGTTAGACTCACCGTCAGCGACGATGATGGCGACACCAACACCGATACGATCCTGGTCGTTATTAACAACTTACCACCTACGGCCGATGCCGGGGGTCCATACGATACAACCGTCGATACACCGGTTGAGCTAACAGGCAGTGGCTCGGACATTCCGGCTGATCTGCCGCTAACCTACGAGTGGGATTTAGACAATAACGGCACGTTTGAAACGGCCGGTCAAACCGTAGATTTCACCGAATCAACGACCGGAACTTATACCATTGTCCTCCGAGTTAGCGATGACGACGGAGGCTCCACTACAGCTTCGACCACCGTCCAAGTGAATAGCCTTCTACCTTTGGCCTGGTTAACCCTACCCTTTATTCTGACCCGATTAAGAAAAAGAAAAAGGTAATTAAGACCAGCTTTCCAGCCGGATCACAAATCCACTTTACAGGCAACACGCAGCTTACTGATAAACATCTTGGGAGAACTTAATGGCGAGCCAATTTAACTTAGCTTTAATTCCAAAACGCGCGCAAAAATATTTTGAAGCCAATCCAAATGTATTGGTGGTTGAAGATGACAAAATTATGGGCCAGATGGTAACGGATATCCTAGATGATGTCGGATTCGAGGTAACCAGGGCGCCAAACGGCGCAGTGGCCTTCGAAAAGTTGAAAGAAAAGCAAATAGACTTTATTATTCTTGATATTCTGTTGCCGGAATTGGATGGCTTTCAAATTTATGCTAAATTACAGGAAGATGCTAAAACGCGAGGCATTCCCGTAATGATCGTTAGTGCTTGGGCTGATGAAAGAAACATCGAAAAGGCGTCGCGCATGGGTGTTCAACATTTTCTACCCAAGCCCTTTACAGAAGACGAATTAATGTATACAATCTTAACCCTATTGATCGATAGTTCTCACAAAGAGAAAACTTGAGCATCGAGCCGGTTAAATAATAGCGTCAACGTCAGGCCAAAATCCAACTGGGGAACTAACACAACAGCTTGGCTGCAAATTAATGTGTGTTGTTGGAGATTTTTGTGGTTATTAATTTAGAGTGGCAAGAACGAGGCCCATTACAAGATGATGGGCAGCAGATCATCTATAAAGGTCGAGAAATTTGTACCCCTAATAACTATCCGCACCGATTGCCTTGCCATAATCCTAATTGCGATCATGGGGGGTTTGAGATAGGCGATAGGGTGATCAAATTGATGGCTTCCCGCAAGTTTAGCGAAGAAAACTCGCTGATCTGTATCAACGCTATCAATTCTGATCGTGAAAAAAGGTGTTTGCATACGATCATTTATACCATCACCTCAGTTTCACCCTACCGTCGGGCTTCTGATAGGTAACCAGAGCCAGTATCGACGAATTCAAATAAAAGCCGGCTTGAAATGCAAGCCGGCTTTTTGCTTGAAAATTGGCTCTAGTCTTGAAAAACCAGGCGATGATATTTTTTCTTGCCGGCCCGTAGCAATATACCCTCAACTGCCTCATCGGACGCCGACAGTTCGGCCGAAACATCATCGACGCGTTGATCATTTACATAAATTCCGCCCTGTTGCAGCATCCGTCGGGCATCGCTGCGGGATTTGGTTAAGCCCACCTCGGCAAAAATTTCTAATATGCCTAATCCGTCTTGCAGCCTTGAGCGAGACATAGTCGTCGTCGGTATGGCTTCAACATCGCCGCCGCTGCTAAAAGCGGCCTTAGCGGCAGCCTCAGCGGCTTTGGCTTCATCTTCACCGTGGGTAATTGTGGTGGCCTCATAAGCCAGAATACGTTTGGCCTCGCGGATTTCAGCCCCCTCTAGCGCGCTCAGGCGGTTGATCTCCTCGATCGGTAAGAAGGTAAATATCTTGAGCAGCTTGTCCACGTCCCGGTCGTCACAGTTGACCCAGTATTGATAATAATCGTACGGGCTTAACCGGTTGGGATCTAGCCACACGGCCCCTGCGGCAGTTTTGCCCATTTTAGCCCCGCTGGCCGTGGTTAGCAGCGGATAGGTTAGCGCGTGAACGGTTTCGCCCTCGAGCCGCCGGATCAGATCGACGCCCGCCAGCAAGTTGCCCCATTGGTCATCGCCCCCTAATTGGAGGGTGCAGCCGTAACGCCGGTAGAGTTCCAGATAGTCATACGCTTGTAAAATTTGGTAGTTAAATTCGATAAAGCTCAGCCCGCGCTCCAGGCGCTGCTTATACGCTTCGGCGGCCAGCATGCGATTAACGCTAAAGTGGCGGCCAATTTCCCGCAGAAAAGCGATGTAATTGAGTTCCAGCAACCACTCTGCATTATTGATGGCAATGGCTTGCCCCGCCTCAAAATTTAAATAGTGGTTCAACTGAGCGTGGATGGACCGGCCATTGGCTTCGATAGTTTCCTTGGAAAGCATCTGGCGCATCTCCGTTTTACCACTGGGATCGCCGATCATGGTCGTTCCGCCGCCAACCAGGCCAATCGGTCGGTGGCCGGCCCGTTGCAAGTGCATCATCGCCATGATGGTTACCAGGTGGCCTACGTGCAAACTATCGGCGGTGCTGTCGTAGCCGTTATAGAAGGTAACAGTCTCGTGCCCAAGCTGCTGCTTGAGCGCGTCTGCGTCGGTGACTTGAGCAATAAAACCGCGTTCGGTCAAGATGTCAAATACGTTGTGGGACATGATGTCATATCTCCTTGTTTTGGCTATTTGGAAGTGGGATTATCATGTACGCAAAAAACTGAGTACAGTTAATTTTACCCGCTTTTGGGGGGGATATGCAACCATCGCCGATCAATTTTCCAGCACCGTTGACGGTATCCGATTGAGGCTATCCACTTTTGGGAGGAAGACGTAACTCCATACCAACTCGAATCAAACTGGGGTTAGAAATTTTGTCTCGATTGGCTTCAAAAATGATCGGCCACAGGCTGTAGTCGCCGTACACTTTTTTGGCGATACCGCTCAGTGTATCGCCGGGTTGGACCACGTATATTTCCGGCTGATCATCCGGGAGCGGGTCCGGCGTAGGATCGGTGGGCGGTTCTTCTTGAGGGGGTTGAGCCGTACCCAGAAACCGCTGGCCTTTGGCCGCCAGGTCATCGAGGAGAAGTTTAGTCTCTGCCGGCGAATTGGCAAACACCCGCTCCACCAAAACCGCCCCCATGCTGCGGATGGTATCCAGCACTTGATCCGCCACTTGAGCCGGCGAGGCCGCCACACTAACGTACGCCCATCGACCGGCCACTTCATCAGACGCGAACGTAAAGTCAGGTTCAAAACGCCGGATATATTGCAGCGCCGCCGGCAAATAGTTGTCCGGATCACCCAAAAGCACCACGTGTTCGCCGGGGTTAGGCTCAATTTGGGGGAGACCGTCATCCGGGTTGCCAGGCACAGCAGCGCCCATGACAATGGCATACGTCGCGTCGGAACTGACATCGACGACAACTTGTTCGTCAACGTCAAAGGTATGTTGACGGGTGCGGTTGGTCTCGCTAAATACTCGATACAAATCGGTTTTTCGGGCTTTGTTCCAGCCGACAATGAATTCCCACGGCTCGATGGCCAATTGACCGGCGCCCTGAGCCTCAACGATCAATTCATCGCCGGAGATTTTGATAAAACAGTGCGCGGCCTCCCCCTCAGCCCGCCAACTAATCGCCTCGTCCTGGTACCCATTGCCGCCCACCGTCACGTGCTGGGGCAGATTAAAGCGATAGGCCATACCGGCTTTGAGATCGTGCACGGCTGAAAAAGTGGCCGGCTGCTCGACGGGAGTCCACGTTTGGCTGAAGCGCCGCACGATGTCGCGAATCGGCTTAGGCTTGTCGCCCACTTTAAATAGGCCGAAGTTAGCTTCGTAAGGGTTGTAGGTAATGTCCAGGTCATTGAGCTTCCATTTGAACGCGCCGCCAAATTTATTGGCTCGCACATAGGCGTGCGACGCGGCTTCATACAGCGCCGTCAACGACTCGGCGACCGGTTGGCTGGTGGCCGGATTACTACTGGTTTGGTTGCTCCAGCCAAATTCGCCGAAAACAACTGGGTGATTAGGAAAAGCGCGCCGCAGCCCTTCAAGCTGAGCCGTATTGACGTTAAAACCGGCCAACGATAAGCTGGCATAATTGTGATACGCTTGAAAATCGAGAATGCGATTAGCCGGCAGCGAGGCAAATTGCAGCCAATTCCAGCCAACAGTGAGCAGTTGTTGGCCGCCAGCAGCCCGCACCGGATCGATTCTGGCTCGCAGCCAAGTATCGACGGTTTGATCCATCACCTCGATCAGGGTGTACCAGGCTTCTGCCTCACCGGATAGCATAAAATCGACAATGGATGCCCCTTTACCCTGATTGATAAAGTTGTTAGCCGCCTGATCATACTCGATAAAAAGCCGCAGCGCGTTAATATAATAATAGGCACGATCAGCGCTGAGGTGGCTGGGAATGCCTCGATTGCGCTGCAATTCCAGAGCTTCTTCGCGGCTAACCCTGGCCCCGTAATGATCGACCAACCGGCTGGTTTGAACCGGCGGTTCATATCCGCTCGGATAAATGCCGGCGACCAGGTTGTAAAAAACCGGTTCATTTTCCAGGTCATAGGCCATGATAGTGGCTACATCCCGGTACCGTTCGGCGATCTTAGCATCCACTTCAGACACATAGGGCAGGTTCAACGAATGAGCGTCGTTGAAAGTTAGGATCACCCTCAGCTTATAATCTTGGGCCAATGACAGCGCTTGGTCGAGCTTAGCAAAGTTATTTTGTCGCAAATCTTTTTCCAGCGCCGGATGCACAAAGAGCCGGATCGAATTGAAGCCGCTGGCTTGAGCCTTATTAAAATCACGGGCGATCAGATTGGGGTCGAACAAGTTCGGTTCCCACATCTTCCAAGCCCGATCAAAATAACCGGCGTAGTTAACCCCTAAGGCAAAAAAGGGTGTATTTTTGGTGTCTAAAAAATAACGTTTATCTGCTGCTACTTTAATCAGGGCCATGGGCTAAAGCGCCTCCAAATCTTTATAGGCATTGGGTTACGGGGAGGGTTATAAACCAGTATATCATAATCCGGTCTTGGGAACAATGCTTACCTTATGTTAATTTTACCCTACCTTTTTAAGATCGACAAGCAAAAAAAACCGATTGGCAAAATAGGCCCTAAACTTGCAATTTCATCGAACTTTATCCACAATAATAGAAACGTTGAAAACCTATAGGATACGCTTGTGAAGCCGGTTCTTCCCAACAGTACGGTTCTTATTGTGGCTGATAATAGTAGCCAACAAAACTTGTTATCCGATTATCTCATTGGGTTTGGGCTAAACCTGGTACTTGCCAATACCGGTGAAAGTGGTCTGGTTCTGGCCCAAAACCACCGGCCCGATATTATTTTGCTGGATACGGACCTACCCGGTTTGAATGGCTTTGAAACATGCCGGCAGTTAAAAAACAATGAAGCCACCCGCCGTATTCCGATCATTTTTATGACGGTCTTAGACAGCACGGTCGATAGAATTCGAGGCTTAACCCTGGGCGCGGTTGATTATATCACTAAACCCATTCAATCTGAAGAAGTTGTGGCCCGACTAAAAACCCATTTGACTATCCAAAAACTTCAAAACGAGTTAGAGGAACGGAATGCGTCTCTTCACGGCGAGATAAATCGGCGAGAAGAGCTGATAGCGGAATTAGACTCATTCGCTCACACCGTCGCCCACGACCTTAAGAATCCCATCGGCGTAACGATGACCCATGCCCAATTTTTATGCAAATATGGCAGCCGCCTGTCGCCCGAGGAATTTCAGAAATACGCCAATGTCATCGTCCAAACTGGACGAAAGATGTCCAATATCATCGATGAACTGCTCATGCTGGCCAGTGTTCGGACCGAGAAGATTGCGCCCAAACCCTTAGACATGGCCGAGATTATCGAAGAAACCCAAGCTCGATTGGCCCACCTGATCGAGGAAAATCAGGTTGATTTTATTACCCCGTCCAATTGGCCTATCGCCTGGGGGTACGCCCCCTGGATCGAGGAAGTGTGGATCAACTATTGCAGCAACGCCATTAAATATGGCGGCCGGCCCCCCATAGTCGAGTTAGGCTCATCGATTCAACAAGATGACAGTATCAAATTTTGGGTGCGAGACAATGG
>JAGRCC010000044.1 GCA_020433785.1 Anaerolineae bacterium | reverse complement strand
AAAGATTTGATCTTAAGCGCCGGTTACAACGTCTACCCCCGCGAGGTGGAAGAGGTGCTCTACCAACACCCCAAGGTTGAAACCGCTGCGGTAATTGGCCTGCCCGATGGTGTGCGCGGCGAGAAAATAATGGCTTACATCACTCTGATGCCCGGTGAAAGCGCCACTGCTTCAGAAATTCGCAGCTTTTGCCGTGAACGATTGGCCCCCTATAAGCAGCCGCGTAAAATTGTCTTTCGTGATGAACTCCCCAAATCGCTGGCCGGCAAAGTGCTGCGCCGCCAACTGCGCGAAGAAGCGCTGGCCGAATTAGAAAAGTCTTAACCTATCAATCGGCTTATAAAACTAAACGCGGTGTTAAAAACGCCATTTAGTTGGTCGTATGCCTTTTAGGGCTTTAGTCTCGCTAAGCGATGACTATCAGCCTTATTCTATACGCGGAGCGACAAAGCTGGCTTTGTCAAGCCCGATCAAGGCAAGATCAAATCAAGCTTTGATGCTCCAGTTCTTTACTTTAGAGAGGAGTCAAGAGTGACTGACGGATATTATCACTACCCAACGATCAATAAATCCAATATGGTTTTTGTTTGTGAAGATGATCTGTGGACTGTCCCGGCCGCCGGGGGGGTAGCCCGCCGGCTGACCACCAATTTGGGCATCTCGTCCCACCCGGCCCTGTCGCCCGACGGCCAACTCCTGGCCTTTATCGGGCGCGAGGAAGGGGGAACCGAGGTGTATGTGATGCCCGCCAGTGGTGGCCAGGCCACCCGACTGACCTATCTGGGCAGCGACACCACGGTTTTAGATTGGACCCCGGATGGTAAAATCGTCATTGCCAGCAGCGCCGGCCAGCCATTTTATCGTCTGACCCCCCTCTATACCCTCGATCCGGCGGGCGGGCAGCCGGAACCGCTGCCCTACGGCCCGGCGGTATCGATCTCCTTTGGTCCCGATGGCGGCGTGGTCATTGGCCGTCGGAACGAAGATTTGGCCCGCTGGAAGCGTTATCGTGGCGGCCGCACCGGCGATATCTGGATCGATACTAAAGGCAAAGGCAAATTCAAATCACTGTTGAAATTGAAAAGTAATTTGTCCAGCCCGATGTGGATCGGGGAGCGCATCTATTTCTTGTCTGATCACGAAGGCATCGGCAACATCTACTCGTGCGATACCAAAGGGAAAAATATTCAGCGGCACACCCATCACGAAGATTTTTACGTCCGCCAGCCCGATACCGACGGCCGGCGCATTGTCTATCGCGCGGGCGCTGATTTATATCTGTTCGATCCGGTCGAGAACGGTGCGGGATCGACCCAAAAAATCGAGATCGAATACCACAGCCCGCGCGCTCAGCGCAGCCGTAAGTTTATCAAGCCGGATAGTTATTTGGAACAACTGGCGTTACATCCGGCCGGCCATAGCACCGCTTTATCGGTGCGCGGCAAAGTATTTTCGATGGCGAATTGGGACGGCGCTGTTTTTCAGTATGGACCTCGGCAGGGCGTGCGCTGTCGTTTGGCTGAGTGGCTCAACGACGGCAAGCAGCTGGTGATGGTCAGCGATGCGACCGGCGAGGAAGTGCTGGAAATCCACACCGACGCCTCACTGCCGGCGACCGAACATTCCGTTGAGCGGTTGGAAGGGCTGGATTTGGGGCGAGCCGTGTCGCTGCATGTTTCGCCCATAGATGACGTCCTGGTGATCGCCAATCACCGGTTGGAGTTGATCTACGTCAATTTGGCAGATAACACCACCAAACTGCTCGACAAAAGCCGCTACGGCCGTATCGCCGGCATCGATTGGTCGCCCGACGGCAAGTGGGTGGCTTATGGCTTTAGAACGTCGCACCATACCTGCGCCATCAAACTCTGCCAGGTTGAAACCGGCGAAACGACCTTCGTCACACCGCCCAACAACTTTTTGGATTTCGGGCCTAGCTTCGATCCGGGCGGCAAATATCTCTATTTTATCTCCTATCGCGAGTTTGACCCGGTTTACGACCGCCTCTATTTTGACCTCAACTTCCCGAGGGGCAGCCGGCCCTACCTGCTCACCCTGCAACACGATCTGCCCAATCCGTTTATGACCATGCCGCCCAATTTACACAACGGCAATAAATCGGAGGAAAGGGCCAAGAATGGCCCAGAAAAGCCGGAGGCTCAGGCCGAGTCGAAAGAGGAGAGTAAGGACAAAAACGGTGAGAAGCTGTTGCAAATCGATTTGGACGGGATCCAGCAGCGGGTGTCGGCGTTTCCGGTGGCCGAAGGGCTGTACCATCAAGTCAAAGGGGTGAAGGATAAAGTCTATTTTACTTCGTTTCCCATTGAGGGCAGTTTAGGTCGAAATTGGAGCAACCGCAACAGTGAGGCCGGCCGGGGCGCGCTGGAGTGGTATGATTTGGTGGAGCAAAAAAAAGAGTTTGTAGTTAGCGGGCTGAACGAGTTTGAGGTCAACCGCAAGCACGATTATCTAATTTATCGTACCGGTAAAAATGTACGAGTCCTCAAGGCCGGCGAGAAGCCGGATAACAACGCCACCGGCTACGCCAAAAAAAGCGGCTGGCTAAAACTCGCCCGGTTGAGCGTTGAAATCAACCCGCCGGATGAGTGGCAGCAAATGTTTCGCGAAGCCTGGCGGCTGCAACGCGATCATTTCTGGACGGAAGATATGTCCAGCGTCGATTGGCGGTCGGTTTATGAGCGCTACTATCCGCTAGTTGAGCGCGTCTCGACCCGCTCTGAATTTTCCGACCTGCTGTGGGAAATGCAAGGCGAGTTGGGCACCTCCCACGCTTACGAAATCGGTGGCGATTACCGGACTCCGCCGCGCTACCAACAGGGTTTTCTAGGCGCCGATTTTGAATATGATGCCGAGGCAGATGGCTATCGAATTACCCATATTGTGGCTGGGGACACCTGGCTTCGCCGCAACGATTCACCGCTGAACCGGTTGGGCGTCAACGTTGAAGTTGGCGATATTTTGGTGGCGGTTGACGGCCAGCGCCTCAGCCGGGAGCTGTCGCCTCAGGAGATGCTGGTCAATCGCGCCGGCAGCGAAGTGCAGTTGACCATCCTACCGGCAAACGGCGATAAAAGCGCTGACAATGGCGATACCGCCGGCTCAACGGCTCGGACGGTGCTGGTTAGAACACTCTCCAGTGAACTGCCGGCCCGCTACCGGGAGTGGGTGGAAACCAATCGCCGCCGGGTCCATGAGGCGACAGACGGCCGGGTGGGCTACGTTCACATTCCCAATATGGGGCCGATTGGTTACGCTGAATTCCATCGCTATTATCTGTCTGAAGCCGAAAGGCAAGGTTTGATTGTTGATGTGCGCTTCAATGGCGGCGGTCACGTGTCGCAATTGCTGATCGAGAAGTTGGCTCGCCGCCGTTTAGGGTACGATCAGCCGCGCTACGGTGAGGCGCTCAGTTATCCGTTCCACGCTGTCTTGGGGCCAATGGTCGCCCTGGCTAATGAGTATGCCGGCTCCGATGGTGATATCTTTAGTCATGTTTTCAAACTAATGAAACTGGGGCCGTTGATCGGGAAGCGGACCTGGGGTGGCGTTATCGGCATCTCGCCACGCCATGCGCTGGCCGATGGGACGATCACCACCCAGCCGGAATATTCTTTCTGGTTTGAGGATGTCGGCTGGGGGGTTGAAAATTACGGCACCGATCCCGATATTGAAGTCGATATCAAACCTCAGGATTACGCGGCGAACAAAGACACCCAGCTCGACCGGGCCCTAGAGGAAATCTTGAAGATGCTGGCGCAAAACCCACCGCAGATTCCTGATTTTGGTCCTCGACCTCGGTTAGACCTACCTAAGTTGCCGAAAGTTCAATAGGGTGGGTGTTTGGTCAGTTAGTAGATTGGTTGGTAAGTTTACTTCGTGATTTAATTGACCAACCAACTAACCATCTATCCAACTATCCGAACATTTGTGCGCCTTGGTGATTTAGTAAATTCTCCTACACTATATCTTGTATAAAAGGTCAAGCTAATGACACAAGATGTAGTATTTTGGTCGGGGAACTGTTTTGCGCTAAATTTGAGAAATTGCCAAAAATCAGGTATAATGTAGAGATGAAAAAGTGTAAGTTCCACAACAATTTTGGAGGTTTTTTTAATGGTTTCACCCATCCCCAATGACTATACCGCAGATAAAATAACCGTTCTGGAAGGTCTTGAAGCCGTTCGACGTCGTCCAGGGATGTACGTAGGTGGAACTGATATCAAGGCGCTCCATCATTTAATCTATGAAGTTGTTGATAATTCGATTGATGAAGCGTTAGCCGGCTATTGCGACCACATTCGGGTCGTTATTCGCGCCGATGAAACGGTGTCGGTCATCGATAATGGCCGGGGCATCCCGGTCGATGAGCATCCTCAGAAAAAAGTGTCGTCGCTGGAATTGGTGATGACGACCCTGCACGCCGGGGGTAAATTTGATAAAGGCAGCTATAAAGTCTCCGGCGGTCTGCATGGGGTCGGTGTTTCGGCTGTGAACGCCCTGAGCGAGCGGCTGGTGGCCGAGGTCTGGCGTGATGGCGTCATCTGGCAGCAAACTTACCGGCGCGGCGTGCCCGACGGCCCGGTGGCTAAAGTCGGCCAGCTCCCGCCCGAAGATCAAGATAAAACTGGCACCACCATTTCTTTCAAGTACGATCCCGAAATCTTTAAAGACTCGCCGGGTTTCAACTGGAACACACTGCTGGTGCGTTTCAGAGAGATGGCGTTTGTGACCAAAGGCATCCGCATCTCCTTTACTGATGAGCGATCTGAGCCGGCCAAAGAGCACACCTTTTACTTTGAGGGCGGCGTGACCTCGTTTGTGCGCTATCTTAACCGCAATCGAGAGACGTTGCACGATCCGGTTTATGTCGAAAAAGAAGTCGATGACATCGGGGTTGAAGTGGCCATTCAGTATACCGGCGCTTATACCGAAAGTGTGTTCGCCTTTGCCAACACCATCCACACGCCTGACGGTGGAACCCATTTGACCGGGCTGCGGGGCGCTTTGACCCGGACCATCAACGATTACTCGCGCAAAAACAATTTTCTCAAAGATAATGATGCCAATTTTACCGGTGAAGATACCCGCGAAGGTCTGACGGCGATCGTTTCGGTCAAACACCCCGACCCCCAGTTCGAGAGCCAGACCAAGGTTAAGCTGATGAACGCGGAAGTGAAAAACATTGTTGAATCGGTGGTGGCCGATGCCTTTTCGGCCTTTATGGAACAGAGCCCGCGTGACGCCAAACAAATCATCGAAAAATGTCTGACCTCGTCACGAGCGCGAAACGCGGCTAAAAAGGCGCGGGAACTGGTTTTACGCAAGAGCGCGCTGGAAAGCAGCACCCTGCCCGGCAAACTAGCCGACTGCTCCAGCCGTGATACCGGCAACACCGAACTGTACATTGTTGAGGGCGACAGCGCCGGCGGCAGCGCCAAACAAGGCCGTGATCGCCGCTTCCAGGCTATTTTGCCCCTACGCGGTAAAATCCTTAACACCGAACGGGCCCGGCTGGACAAAATTTTAGGCAACAATGAGGTCAAAGCCCTGATCACCGCTTTGGGTACGGGCATTGGCGATGATTTCAGTCTGGAGGGGCTGCGCTACGGGCGAATCATCATTATGACCGACGCGGATGTGGATGGCTCGCATATCCGCACGCTGCTGC
>JAGRCC010000539.1 GCA_020433785.1 Anaerolineae bacterium | reverse complement strand
CAGCAAGCCGAGCGGCGGGCGCGCAATCTGGAAGTTATTCAGCGGGTGTCTACGTCGCTCAATTCAACGTTGGACGTGGATAAGATTTTGGCGCTAGTGTGCCAGGCCGCGGTCGATTTGATTAAAGCCGACCACAGCGGGCTGGTGTTGTTCGATGCGCCGCATTATGAGCGCGGCCGGGTGACAGCCGAGTACCCGCCCATCGGCACCAACGGCATCGAGATCCAAGTTAAAGGGGTTGCGCTGGAAGAGCGGTTGATTGCCCGCCGGGAGCCGATAGTTTTGTCGGAAATAACGGATAAAGCCGCGTTGGGGCCGGTGGGGGCGGTGTTCGAGCGATTTGATATCCGATCGATCTTAATTGTGCCGATGGTGCTGCAAGAGCGGGTGATCGGCTCGTTTAGCCTGGATGCCATTGGCCGGACGCGCCATTTTACCTCGGAGGAGGTGGAATTGTGCCAAACCTTTGCCAATCAGGTGGCCATTGCCGTGGGCAATTCGGAAGCGCACAAAGCGGTTAAACATTACGCGGCCCAGCTGGATGTGCTGCATAAAATTAGCGATTATATTCAGGCGTCGCAAGATTTAGATCGAATATTGCACGTGGTGCTGACCGGCGTCACGGCCGGGTACGGGTTGGGGTTTAATCGGGCGGCCTTGTTCTTATTAGACGAATCGCGCGAAAATTTGGTGGGACGGATGGGCATCGGCCACATCGACCCCGCCGCGGCCCACGCCGACTGGGAACAAGCCGTAGCCGAAGGGCTGCCGGATTTTGCCCAATTTTTGAGCGCGCTGGAAGGCGATCAATTGCCGTCAACGCCGATCAATGATCATACTCGCCGGTTACAGCTGCCGGTAGACCCTATCGGCGGCGATGTTTTCTCGCAAGCGGTGTTGCAGGGCAACTATGTGCTGCTGACGGAGACATCGCCCCAGAGCGTACCCGCTGCGTTTGTGGAGGCCTTTAAACCGGCCCGACCGCTCATTGTGGTCCCCCTATGGGCCAGAGACCAACCGATTGGCGTTTTAGTGGCCGACAATAAGTTTACCCGGGCCGGCATTAATGAAGCCGAGATTGAATTAATCTTAACTTTTGCCAATACGGCCGCTATCGCCATCGATAATACGCGGCTGCTGCATGAAACGCGGGTGGCGACCGAACGATTGAGTTCCTTTTTCGAAGCGAGCAATGCTTTGGTATTATCGCACGATTCGGATAAGGTGCTGCGTGATATTTTGGAATTGGCCTGCGTCGCCGCCGATGCCAATGGCGCCAGCCTGATTTTGAGCGATCCACTGCGGCAGGTGAGCGTGGGCACGGATGAGCAGGTTGATATCAAGGATGTTATCCGGCCCAAGGGGCTTTCGATGAAAGTGATGCAGACCGGCCATTATGCCGTCATCGAAGATGTAGCCAAGGAACAGCACCGGATTAATCCCAGCGTCTTTTCGCCCAATATCAAGGCCGCCTTGTGTTTTCCGGTGGCGGTTGAAGGCCAGCGGATTGGGGTCATGTGGATTCATTATAATCAGCCTCGCCGCTTCGCTAAAGCCGAAGTTGAAGCCCTGCAACTCTACGTCAATCAAGCCGCCATCGCTTTCGACAGCGCCCGGCGGATAAAAGAGCTGGAATATATGCGCCGCGCGGCTGAAGCGTTGGCCGGGGTGGCCAGTTTGCAAGATGTTTTGAAACAAATCGTGTGCAGCGCCCGCGAAGTGCTGCACGCCGACTCCGCTGTCATTTTGCCGTACGATGCCGCCCAAAATCGCTTTCTGCGAGAAAAAGCCGTGGCTGACGGCATCACGCTCGATTCTTGGAACCTATTTCAAAAAGTAGAGCCTCGCCAGGGCGGTACAGCCCACACCATTATGGAGACGGCCTGGGTGGGGGTCAAAAATGTTTCGGACCGGGAAAATTACCATTTTTTGGGCAAAACCACTCATCGTTTTCTGGAGCAAATTAAAGCGCAAAGTTTTCAGGGCATTTCTTTGCGCGTGGGGGGCGAGTCGCTGGGTGTGCTGTATGTTAACTTTGAAAATCGGCGTGATTTCTCAGATAGAGAATATGAGGCCGCGGTGCTGTTTGCCAATCACGCGGCTTTGGCGCTGAGAAATGCGAAGTTATTGGAACAGGTGCGGCAAACGCGCAACGCGGCGCGCGCGGTAGCCGAGGTTACCGTGGTGGGCGATTTAGCCAGCACCCTTAAAGCCATTGTGACACAAACCCAAGATATTCTGGGCGCTGATGTGGTCACCCTGTATCCCTTTGACCCGGAAACCGACGATTTCGATTTCCCGCAGACCATGATCGGCGTCAGATATAGTCATAAAATTTCAGCCGCAGGCCAATCCCGACAATCGACGATCCATCGAATTTTAGCGCTTGACCGGCTTCATATCGCCGAAAATCGGGGCGCGGATGCGATTATGAACGATACGTTTGCTAAATCCGAAGGAATTCGCTCTTCGGTCGGGCTGCCCCTGACGGTTAGAAGCATAAAAGTGGGGGTACTTATTGTTAGTTATCGAAGCCCCCACAGTTTTACCGATGATGAGCTCAATAATATCAAACTGTTTGCCAATCAGGCGGCGGTGGCCATTCGCAATGCGCAGCTCTTCAAACGGATTGAGAAACGGGTTAGAATTCAGGAAACGCTGTATGAAGCCGGTCAGGCGTTGAATAGTACGCTGGATTCCGGGCAAGTGCTGTCGATTATTGTCCGGCAGGCTTGTCAATTGACCGGGGGGACGCGCTCAAGCCATCTGGCCCGGCTTAATCATCGTCAACTCCAGTTTGTAGCCGCCTATCCGCCCAATCATTTGGAACGACTGAAACAATCGATTGGTAATATCGATTTATCTCAAAACGGCCGAATTGGGATTGTCGGCCTTACCGCGACCCGGCAAAAATCGCATTTGGTTAACGATGTGACGTTGAACGAACATTATATCAGATATGATCCCGAAACCCGTTCTGAAATCGCGGTGCCGATCAAATCCGGCGCGCGGGTCATCGGGGTGATTGATGTCGAAGACCATCGTTACCACGCCTTTGATAATGAACATCTGCGGGCGCTGGAAGCGTTAGCCGACCAGGCCAGCGTTGCTATTCAAAATGCCGCCTTATTTGAAGAAACACAGCGCAAAGCCAAACTGTTGAGTACCGCCGCTCAAGTAGCCCGGCATACGACGGCCATTTTGGAGATTGACAAGCTGTTGACTGAAACCGGACGGTTGATCACCGGTAGTTTTGGCTTTTATCATACCGGGGTGTTTCTTTTCGATAAAAAACGGGAACGGCTTGAACTTCAGGCCGTATATCCGGCCAACAGAGCCCGGTTGAATGGGGGCTATTCATTAGCCGTTGGCCAAGGAATTATTGGGACGGTGGCTCAATCAGGCCAAGCCCATCTGGCTCCCGATGTCAGCCGCGACCTTCATTATATTCCGACGCTGCCGCTGACCCGAGCCGAAATGGCCTTTCCCCTGATGGTGCGCGGCGAAGTTATCGGCGTACTCGATGTGCAAAGCACGTCGTTCGGCGATTGGGGCGATGAGGATGTGGCTACGCTGCAAATTATGGCTGATCAGTTGGCCAACGCCATTATTAACGCCCAACTGTATCAGGACACCACGGAACAGCTAAAGGAAGCCAATATTTTGCGGCAAGTCGCCGTATCGCTGGCCGGCACGTCGGAACTTAGCGAGGTTTTGAAACTGGTTCTAACTGAGGCCATAAGACTGACCGATACCTATGAAGGCGGTGTTTTATTTTGGGATGCTCAACAGGAGGAAATTACGCACGGGTTTAAAGTTAATGTCCATCAGGGGCTACAGCTCTACTCGCCCCAAGTTCGAACCAATGGTCTTACTCGAAAAATCATTGAACAACGCAAACCCGTTATTATTGTGGATACTCAACAAAATACCCAGGCTAATCCCGTCCTTTCTCAGCAAGGCTACCGCGCCCTCTTGGGCGTGCCGCTTTTAAGCCAAAATGATGCTATCGGCGCGCTGTGTGTTCGCAGTAAGTCGCCCAAACACTTTTCTGAGCGAGAAATCGCGCTGCTTGAGATTTTAGCCGGCCAATTTGCCGTGGCCATCGATCGAGCCCGCCAATACGAAGAAATGAAGCAGATCAAAGGATTTATCGGCACGCACACGGCGGTGGATTGGATTAGGATGGTCAGCACGACCTGGGGGCACAATATCAAACGTGAAGTCGGCACGGCCAAGGGGCATGTGGCTTGGCTGAAAACGCTGCTGCCCAAAGCCCAGCAAACGGCGGAAATCGAGCAGCAGCTCGAACAGTTAGACGCGGTGATTAATGGCATCAAAGATATTCCCATTACCGCGCCGCTGTCGTACGAGGATGCGATCAACTCCTTGCGGATAAATGAAACCATCAGAACCTATTTGGAACGTCGCTGGCGACAAATCCGGTATCAAGCGGTCGCTTTACAATTAAACCTGGCAACGGACCTGGATAATGTGGCCACGGTGCGGGCCAGCCAGGAATGGCTGCGGCGCGGCTTTGAATTGATCATTGATAATGCGGTTCACGCCATGGAACTGGCCAATTCGCCGGAACAGCAAATAACGCTGACCACCCGCCTGATCGATCGGAAAATTGAGGTATTGATCGAAGATACCGGCCCCGGTATTCCGGAATCGCTGCGCACCAAGCTATTTAAACAACCAGTCGACAAACCGGAGGGCAGTAAAGGCTCCGGCATCGGTTTAATGCTGGCCAAGACGATTTTTCAAACGTATCGCGGTGATATTGACATCGATACCACCACCGACCGGGGCACGACCGTGGTGATTACGCTGCCGGTGGAAACAACCGTGATTGACCGACCAAAGGTGAGCGCCCATTGAAACAGAAGCGTATTCTTTTCGTTGATAATTCAGCCAGTTATCTTGATGTGCACGCCCGTTTACTCGAAGCCGCCGATTATCGGGTTTATCGCGCCTACTCACTAGCTGAGGCTGAAGCCAAACTGGCGGCGCAGCACGTGCATTTGATCATTTTAGATATCCGGATGGAAGATGATGACGATGGGCAGGATATTAGCGGGTTACTGTTGGCCCAGCAAGAAGCGTACCGGCCTATTCCCAAAATCATCTTAACGGCTCACCCCAGTTTTGAATTGGCCCGCGAAGCGTTAGGCCCGCGCCTGGATAGCTTGCCGCCGGCCGTAAATTTTATCGGCAAGGCGGAAGGGATTGAGGCGATTCTAGAAGCGGTCGAGCGCGTGTTTAACGAACACGTTCGCCTGAACTGGCAGCTCGATATCCGCCGTGATCAAAATCAGCTGGTGTCGCTGGCCCATCTGGTGACGTTAATCGAGCCGGACCTTGATAATGAGCTGCTGCCGGCCCGGATTGACGAATTAGACGATCTGTTTTGCTGCCTTTTCCATCGCAGCCGGCAAATCAACCTGCATCGACTGATCGCGGCCGGTCATCATAAAGTGACGCTGGCTGTTTTTTCCTTTTTCCCGGAAAGCGTGCCGGTTCGATTGGTGGTGACCTGCGGTTTGCGCCGGGCCATCCAAGACGAAGACGAATCTCACGAAAAATTTGCGCCCCGTATGGCCACCGAGGGCGCAACCGCCAAATTGTTCAAACAACGAATTGAAACCACACGCTATGCGGCTGTGGCCTACACGTTAACCGACGCTGAGTTGGAAAAGGTGGTGCCGTTGGCGGAATTTTACCGGTACAACTCGCCCGAAAAGATTGTGGCGGTTTTAACCACGCTATTTGGCCGCACCTTGGCTCGCTATCACCAACAGAATGTAAAATTCGAAGAAACTGACTCGGCTGTGGCTGTGATTTGGGCTTATTTCTTTAACGAGCACGAGATCCTGGCGCCATCGGCGCTGACCGGGCGCATTAACGCCCTTCAGACCCACGCGTTGGTGAATAATTTGCCCCGCTTCGATGACACGTCCCTAACGCTGTTGATCGGCTTAATTGAGGGCACTATTCCCATTGAAGCTTCAATTCGATACGGCGTCACCCATAAACGCCTGAGCGGCGACACGATTTTGGTTGATTGGCGAGACCGGTCGTGGTTAATCGACTTTGGGGGGCTTAGCCAAGGCCCGCTGCTTCAAGATTTCATCGATCTGGAAATTTTGGTGAAATTCACCTTGATCGGCGACCTGCCGCATCATGAACGCCGGCAGTTGGAAGAATATCTGCTAGCTGAGGTCGAGGCGGAAACGGACCCGGATTCGGTTGATTTGAACCCCGAAATTCAAAAAGCGCTGACGGTTATTCGTCACATACGGTGGTACGCCCTCCAAAAATTGAATTACTCGCGGTCGTTGTACCAAATCGGGCTGCTGCTGCGCACGCTTAAGGTCATCAATGGCTATGAGCCTGAGATTTACTACCGCAGCAGTGAATTGGCCCGTTTTTTGCATGCCCTGGACTCCGCGCGGGAAATTTGCCACAATCTCAGCCCCGACCCGCCCCAATACGATAAACCGCACAGTCCCTGGCTCGATGAGCAGAAGTTAGGCTATGATGTCTGGCTCGAAGGCCAGTGGCTCACCTTAGCCGAAACGGAATACAAATTGTTAACGGTGTTGTATCGCCAGGCCGTGGAGCAGCCCCGGGACTCGCTCTGTACGTTTGCCATGATCGGCAAAGGCGTGTGGGGCGATTATGAGCGATTGCGCGATTACAATAATATTCAAAGTTTAGTCAGACGAGTGCGCGATCGACTGCAACCGGACGGCGATGACTCATACCAATACATCGAAAACATCAGAGGCGTGGGTTATCGGCTTATTCTCAAATGTCATCCGGCCACGGAATGATTTTTGCGGCGTATTTCTTTATCCTCCATATTTTTTGCAGGTGACAGTCACTTTATCGGCCAATCAACCTTTATAACCTGTTCAAGTGACTGTTATCTTATCGATTGTCAGAAAATGGTAGCTTCGTGACAGAGTTGAGCCTCAAACTATTGGTATTCTGACATGAAGTTGTCCATTCCCCTCTAACTTTTTCCGATATACTTTAATTACATCAAAGTTGCGTTGTTTATTAAAAATCTAGCAGCAGCCGGCGGTATGTCACCCTTGGTGAAATAGCCTGGCGGCAGTCAGCGGTCAACTGACAGCATTTATGGATGAAGGAGACGCTCATGTATGACATTACGCTCAATGTTTGGATTTTTTTATGGATTATCTTTACGGCGTGGTTGGTTGGAGCTGTGAGCATCATTTTTATCATTGCTAAACTGACTCACCGCGACGACGCCCCATAACAGCTATTAAATATAAATTAGAGGATAGTGACTTAACGGAGTAAGGAGACGAAAATGACAAGGCTATTACTTTGGTTTATAGGATTATTCGGTTTTATTTTTACGCCCGATAATCACGTGACGCCGGTGATGCGGCTGGGACGCTATCATCGCATCAAACCGCCCGGTTTGAGCTGGATCGTCCCGATTATCGAGCGCCCGCTCAAGATCGTTAAAACGGGCATCTATGTCGGCG
Source organism: Anaerolineae bacterium (assembly GCA_020433785.1). The sequence goes on along the minus strand of JAGRCC010000539.1, from coordinate 4,794 downwards.
ATTTTTACTTCACGGAGATGCTAAGCTGCGACAACATCCCGTTTACCATTCAGATGACCGTTCTATTTACCTTTAGACCGGATGCCGCCCTAAAAAACGCGGCCGCCCAACTGGTTAACGCTGATGAGAACCTTCTTAAGATTATAGTTCGTGACTATACGAATCAAGGGTTGCGCCGGTTGGTCGTTCGCTACGGGTCCGAGGCATTATCGAACGATGTAACGATGATGTTGATGGAGAAAAATCTGGCCGCTTATTTAACCGCCACCTTGCGTCCCTTGGGATTGGCCCCGCTAAAGCATAACGGCATATTGCTCAAAGAACTGATCGCTCCGCCGCAGTTCAAACACACCATGTACGATGTTAAGCACGACGAATCGATATTAGAGGTTCTGCGCAGCTATCCGGTTCCGGAATTGGTCAGATTGCTCAATGAAGTGATTTTGGCTAACAGTCTCAAACAAAAACCGGATCAAATGGCGCTCATGCTCGGCGGCGTGGACGCCATTCATTCGCTGCCGCTGATGGCCTCGCATGAAGCCCAACGTAATGGAAACTATTAAAGGAAACGATCATGGTCGCAAAAATATGGCACGTTGAAAGCATCAAAACCCATTTGCGGTCGGTTAAAGCTGGCATCGAAGCCAGTGTACCCGCCTCGTTTATCGAAGATGGCGACGGGTACGCCAAAGCCTATTTACAAGGCAGCGATACCGCCATCGATTACCTGGCCAAGCGATTTGGGATCGAATTGAATGAAAACGGTCCCTCGAAAAAAATATCAACCGGTGAATTACGGCTGAGAACCTGGAATAAGCAGGATATCAAGCACACGTTAGAGATTGCCTGGATACTTTTGCTCAGTAAGCCGATTGAGGCCGAATCGAAGCAGCGCCAGTTGAAATCTTATTACTTGGGCATCAAAAACACGCTGCTCTATACCGCTTACTCGTTTGGCATCGATAAAATCGGGCCAAGCAAAGAAAGAGGCCCCAATATCGAATTACCATCGGCGATGTAATAAACCTGTCAGCGTAGGTTGGGTTGAGCCGAAAATTTTGCCCTCTAGAGCTAACGTTGGGTTTCATTCTGGGTGTTAGCCCTGCATCGCTGGCGAAACCCAACAATTTGGGCAACGGTGTCTCCAATGGCTTCATTCAACCCAACCTACTCGGATTTAATTATTGAATTGAGGTTATTAACTCAAAACGAAAGGATTTTAGCATGCCTGATCAAAAAAAGCCCGGTTCCAACAAAATTGATAAACAACACATTTCGGCCATGGCCTCTTTCGCCATTCGCAACATTCCTGAGGCCGACGAACGAACTCTCAACAAATTTGTCGAGTTGATGCACACCACCGGCAGTTTTGGCGCGCTCACCGAAGAGCAACTGCTGGGGACCGTCAACCTCACCATGAAATATTTACCCAACGCCTGCGCGTTCTCATTGTTAACCCTGCTCGATCTGTTGAGCGTTTATTGGCCGCTCGATCTGAACGGTAAGGAGCGCTTTCTAATGCCCGGTCGCAGCGAGCCGAGGCTGATGGGCATGGGCAGCACCGCCCTTAACTTTGTGAGGCAAAATTCGTAATCGCCTTATCGCCATCCGCCCCTAAAGCGCTCACGTCGAGCGCTTTTTGTTTGCCGGCCGACTTCGGGTAAAATGCCACAACTCATATAACATTAATCCAACCCACGGCCTCATTCACCCGCCCTTAATCTTGACTGGCTAATATTTTATGTAACCCCAAGAATGTGGAGGAGATTCCATGCTAAAAAAGTCCGGCGTTCTGCTGGCAATGATGATTTTATTGAGCGCCGCCTTGACCGGCTCGGCGCTGGCCCAAGAGGGCGATGTCGAGACCATCAATTTTGAAGATTATGCGCTCGATCTGGTCGATTACACGCTGCCGAACGGCTTGCGCGTGATTCTGGCCGAAGATCACTCCGCGCCGGTGGTAGCCGTCGATATCTGGTACCGCGTGGGCGGCGCTAACGATCCGGCGGAGCGATCTGGCTTTGCCCATATGTTTGAGCACATGATGTTTGAAGGTTCGGCTAACGTTGGCAACGACGAGTATCACGCCTATCTGGAAGCCATCGGGGCGGACAATAACGCCTACACCGCCGCCGATAAGACCGCTTACTGGGAAGTCGCGCCATCGAACGAACTGCCGCGCGTGCTGTGGCTGGAGAGCGACCGCATGGCCTCGCTGGATGTCGATCAAGAGGCGTTTGAAACGCAGCGTGACGTGGTGCTGGAAGAGTATAACCAGCGCGTCGCTAACCAGCCTTACGGCGTCTCCGGCCGCCGGCTACTGACCTTGCCCTTCCAGGGTTACGTGCCTTACGAGCGCTCAGTCATCGGCAGCCCGGATGACCTCAAGGCCGCCGCGCTGGACGAACTGCAAGATTTTCACGAGATGTATTACAAACCCAACAACGCCACCCTGGTGATTGTCGGTGATATCGATGTTGAGCTGACCCAAGAGCTGGTGCAAGCCTACTTTGGCGATATTCCCGCCGGCGAACCGCTGCCGCTGATTACCGACGTGTACCCCCTGCCGGATGAATTTCCCATAACTGAAACCACGCCTGACGGCTACGCCCTCGGTTATCAAGAGACGCTGATCGACCCGCAGGTTGAGCTGCCCCGCTACGTGATGACCGTGGTTGGCCCGCCGCGCGGTACGCCCGATTTTTACGCGCTCGATTTACTGATGGATATTTTAGGCAGCGGCGACAGCAGCCGCTTCGAGCAGAACATCGTTCGCCAAGGGGCAGCGGCCTCGGCTTTTACCAACCTGGTCGATTACCTGGGCGCGAGCATTCTGTACGCCGGTGGTTTTCCCAACGCCGGCGACTCGGTCGATACCGTCGCCGATTTGATTCGCACCGAATTTGACGCTGTTATTGATGAGGGCGTCACCCAAGAGGAACTCGATCGGGTCAAGACCCGGCTGTTGGTTGGGGCTATCACCGGTTTCCGCGCCTCGGCCCTAAGTACAGCCGAGTCGATTCAGGATGCGGTGCTTAACTTCAACGATCCCAACGCCTTGATCGAGGAACTGGACATGTACGAAGCCGTCACTCTGGCGGACATCGAGCGCGTGGCCGCCATCTATCTGCGCGACAAACCGGCTAACATCCTCATCACGCTGCCCGACGGCGAGGAAAAGCTGGCCGACTATCCCGGCCAGCTGGTCGAGCCGGTTGAGGTCAAAGTCAGCGACGAGCCGGCTTCGGACCTGCTCGACCTGGACCTGACCGATGAGGTGCTGGCCGAATTACCCGAAGGCATCATCACTCGTACCGAAGTTCCAGCCTCGCTGCCCATCACCGAGACCGACTTTCCGCCGTTTGAAACCTTTACCCTGGACAATGGCTTGGAAGTTATCTTTGTCGAGCAAAGCGAAGTGCCGAAGCTGAACTTGCAGTTGTACGTTGGCGGCGGCACGGCCGCGGCTGAGGCCGATCAACAGGGAGTGGCCGATTTTGTGGCCGAACTGCTGACCAAAGGCACCCAGAATCGCACCGCAGCAGAGATCGCTCAGGCGATCGAGGCGGTCGGCGGCTCGGTTAGTTCGAGCGCCTCGCTGGAGTGGCTGTCGCTGTCGGTCAATGCCCTAAGCACAGACGCCGACCTGGCTTTCGATCTGCTGCAAGATATGACGCTCAACCCCACCTTTCCGGAGCAGGAACTTGAGGTGGTCCGTGAGCAGACGCTGACCTTTCTGGAACAGGACGACGTTGATCCCAATACCCTGGCCAATCGCCAGTTTGGCCGCATCGCCTATGTCGATCACCCTTACGGTTACTACACAACCCCGGAAACGGTCAGCGCTTTAACCCAGGCCGATCTGATCGATTATTATGAAACTTACTTTAAGCCCAATAATGCACTGCTGGTTGCTGTCGGCGATACGACGTTGGAGGAAGTTCAGGCTCAAACCGAGCGCGTTTTTGGGGATTGGCCTGAAGGCGACGTCCCCGATTACCTCGCTTATCCGAAGGTCAAAGTCGGCGACACCTCGGTGATTTACCTGGTGGACCGGCCCGAATCGGAGCAAGCGACCATTCAAATCGGCAACCGGGCCATCAACGCTCGTAACCCCGATCGCTACGCCCTGACTGTGGTCAACTCGGTCTTGGGCGGCGGCGCTTCGTCACGCTTGTTTGATAATCTGCGGGAGGACAAGGGCTATACTTACGGTATTTTTAGCCGCTTTGGCCGGCCCAACGATATCAGTACCTTCCGGGTATTGAGCGATGTCGATCAAGCCCACGCCGGCGACGCCATCCGCGAGATTCTGGCCGAGCTGGAGCGCATCACCACCGAGCCTATCTCCGAGGCCGAACTGGCCGATGCCAAAGGGCTGTTGATCGGCAACTTTGCCCTGCGCATCGAAGACCCGGCCGATTTCGCCGATCAACTCAGCAACCGTTACCTGACCGGCGTACCGATTGACGAGCTAAACGACTATCTCCCCACCTTGGAAGCCGTAACCGCTGATGACGCCCTCACAGCCGCGGCCAAATACATCGATACTGAGTCGCCCCTTATCGTCGTCGTCGGCAACGCCGAGGAGGTCGAACCCCAACTTGAGGAGATCGGCCCGGTAGTGGTCGTAGATGCTGATGGTCAGGTTATTGAGGAGTAATTGACAAATCACCTGTGGCTTCAAGAATTAGTCAGCTAACGAGTTGGAGCAACAAAGCTTGCTTTGTTATTCTCCGATTAATTGGTTGATTTACAACTGATAAAAATACTAAGTACAAACAAAAAAATTTT
>JAGRCC010000538.1 GCA_020433785.1 Anaerolineae bacterium | reverse complement strand
TTGGTTGGATGGTTGGCCGGTAATCCCAACCAACCATCCAACAGCAAGCTAATCAAACTTACTCAACGGTCAAGGTCTGATTCAAGATACCGCTGCGCAGGTCCTCTTTGGCGAAGACGGCGCGGACTTCGATGCGGTAGGGGCCGGGGAGCAGGTCGTCGGGGACGCGGAAGATGATTTTGGTGGAGGTGACCAGGCTGATTTCCTCGGCCCGGAGTTCGACGCCGGCGATGTTGATGTTACCGTTGGCGGGTAATAAGAAAACGCCTTGGCGAGGATCGTCTTCGTTAAACGAGAGGTTATTGCCTTCCAGACGGGCGGTGTGGCTGGGCGACAGTAGGTCGTTGGATGCGCCTTTGCGCATATTAATGTAGTTGGTGATCTCCGGTTGGCGTAGATTGGTGCGCTGCTTTTCTAAGGAGGCTTGTAAGCGGAACAGGTCTTGAAAGTCGCTGTCGGGCCGGATGAGGATCACCAGCTCGTGCCGTTTGGAGTCGAAATAGTCATCGGGGCCGTCAAAGTTGCCGCGCAGCGACAGCTTAAAGGACATCAGGTCGGTGTTGATGCGTTTGCCGTCCAGCAGCGCTTGCAGAACGGCTTGCTTAAAAAGGGCAAAGAAGATGTGCATCTCGGCGGGGGTCAGGGCCGGGTTGTTGGCGCGCATCATCTCGAAGAGCTGGTCTAAGTTGATGGTCTCATCGACCATCATCCCGGCCCGGTACTGATTAGCGCCGTTCATAAAATCGTTGGGGTAAGTTTTGTATTTGAGTTTTGGCATGAGTTATCTCCTTAGCGAAGTAGGAATGGGTATAATGAGTGATAACGATTTAACTTATATTGCCATTATACGCTAGGTGATAGTCTCGTGAATAGAGCCAAAAGTCCCTACTTTTTTGCCTAATGGTACTTAGGTCTTCTGCCCATAAGTCACGTCGAAGCAGCGACGTCGTTTCCGTCAGTCGCCGGGAGTAAGTTGGCCGGCGCTTGGAGCGCTACAAGATAGGGGATACCGGTTGGCCGCATCGCCAGATATAGTGGCTCTATTCGTCGGAAGGGCCGGGCCAAAAGTACCGGGCCGTTTGCCCGAAAGTCCCGGCATAAGGGCTTACATGCCCGCGTTTGTTATGGCGAGTGAGAACGACGAAGCCATCTCCGCGTTCGGATTAGGAGATGGCTTCGCTTTGCTCGCCACGACGTGGCCGATCCTTAGTTGTTTTTCATACGTTAGGTAGCGAACACCCGTATCTGATAGGGGGCCAGTGACAGCCGCACGGATGAACCGGTATCGTTGGGTGCCAGGGGCGCGGAAGGTTGCGGCGGCGCGATTTCCCTTACGGCAGCCAGGCCCGGCCAGGGCCAGGGCAGGTTGTATCGATCATACGACTGCGGTCCCAGGTTGCCGATGACGACAATCTGATCGTTAGCCCCCGGCGCAACACCCCGGGTACGGCAGTAAGCAAAGACCTTGGGGCCATCGTTGTCATTGAATTGAGGGTGAAAGTGAATGAACTCGGTTTCGTTGCGGGTCAAGGCCGGGTGCTGGGTTCTCAAGGCAATCAACTCAGCTACCTTGCCCCACAAATCGCGATTGTTGGCCGAGGCATCGAGCCGGTCCCAGTCCACCGGATCGGACATTTTCAAGCGCCAGTCGGTATGGTCGAGATCATGGACATCACCAAACTCATCGCCGGCCAGGAGCATGGGGATACCGACGGCCGTCATCAGCAGACAGAAGGCGCTGCGCAGACGCTCTAGCGCCAGACCGTGGAGCTCGCGTTGTTCAGCGTTGGCTTGCTCGCCGGAGCCGGCCTGGAGATGATCGGCCACCCAGCGGATATCGTTCACCGTACCGCGATAGCCATGGGCCTCCAACATCGGCGCCAGGAGATAATTCATCATCCGTTGTTCACTATCCTTTTCCACGTCGTGAGAGGTCAGATAGTTGACGGCCTGGGAGAGATCATAAAAGCCAGGCTCGCCCTGCCGGGTCCAGTCATTCCAGGTCTGGCTGCCGGTAACCAGCCAGCCGATCCGCTCTCGCCACGAGGGCTGCCCCCAGTCGGTCCGAAGCTGACCGGAAAAGGCCCGGCGCAGTTCATCGCGAAAGGCAAAGTTCCACATCGAGTCTGTAACCTTGCGGCCATGGGGATTGTCTGCCCGTTGATGGGTGATGACAGCCCGCCGCCAGGAGTCCTCGGCGATGACGAGAAACGGCCGACCGGGAAAGGCCTGTTGCTGGGTTTGCCAGGCATGATCACGAAACTGCTGGATGAATTCCCAGTGGTTGATGCCTCTGAATTCATCAATCCTGAAGCCGTCGGCGTGATACTCGGTAATCAGGTAATCGACCATCCGCAGCTGGAAATCGCGGGCCGGGGTTTGGTTATGGGCGTCCGGCCAGTAGCGAAACAGCCTGGCCCCATAGTCCTCGCCTCGATGAGACCGCTCCTCATCGTCGTTTGATAGAAAATAGCGGACGGAGTCGAGCTGTTCCAAGGGGCAGTTGCGGGCGTGGTTCATCACCACATCGAAAATGACCCGGATGCCCCGTCGATGGCACTGCTTGACGAAGAACTTGAGTTCAACGGGCAGCCCCATATCAATATCGGGGGTGAAGAAGAAGCGCGTGCCGTAGCCCCAGTTGAGGGTATCCGGCGAGTCCTGCACCGGCAGCAGTTCGATGGCGTTGATACCCAGGGCCTTGAGCTGGTCGAGGTGGGCGAACACCACCGTCTCAAAAGTGCCCAGGCCCACTTGGCGCGCCTTCTCCGGCGCGCTCTCCATCCAACGCATGGGCATCTCATAGATCACCAACTGGTGGTTGTTGCGCAGCTCGTTCCCGGGCGTAAATTCGTCATCCCAGGTAAAAGGCTGCTGCCAGCGCTGGCCGCCCCGCATCTGAAAGATGCCGCGATAGCCGCCAAAGCGGGTGATATGAACGGCATAGGGATCGGCGATAGGCGCATCGATGGCATCACCCAAGACAAACTCATACTCATAATCGCCGTCAGTCAGACCCAGGGCATGGAGATCGATCTCGAACCAATCGGGCTGTCCGACGACCGGTTGGAGGGCCACGCTCTGCCAGTTGGGCGGATCGAACTGGTCGCGTTGCAACAGATCGGCAAAGCGCATTTTGATGTCACTGCCGGCAGGGGCAGGTATCCGCAGGTGCGAGTTTATGCCCGTTCCATTGAGGTGGTTATGATTGTTTGGCATGGTATCCCTTCTTCCTAAGTGATAGCTATAAAATTAAGGTCTATCCCAGAATTAAATCAACCAAAGCGTCTGGCGTATGGCAGGGTGCGTAGCCGATGGTGATACGGCAGACGCACGACGTATGCCATAGTAACCGATCTCACTCAATTTTCACTCAATGAGGAGTTGCCACCTAGTGTCCAAACCGAGGGGTAGGAAGTAGGGAGTCAATGTCATTAAGTTAGTGGCCGACGTTAGCCCCCCTAACCCCTCAAAGGGGGGAATTTGACGGTTTTCTCCCCCCTTTGGGGGGCCGGGGGGCTTAACTTAATGACATTGGGTAGCAACTTAGGTTATATAAGTAATCTTCATTTCTTATGATTTTATGGGGTTTCCGAGTACAATACGGGCATCTATTTCGGCTTGAAAGGAGCGATGAATGTATCAAACCGACATGTATGAGGGCATGTTAGCAGAGACGATCACCATAGCCGGCGACAACCACACGCTGATCAATGCGTATTTGGCCCGGCCGTTGGGCGCCGGACCGTTTCCGGGGGTAGTGTTGATCCACCATATGCCGGGCTGGGATGAGTGGTATCGGGAAGCCACGCGGAAGTTTGCTCACCACGGCTATGTGGCTATCTCGCCCAATCTGTATTTCCGGGCCGGTCACGGAACGCCGGAAGATGTGGCCGCCAAAGTGCGGGGCGATGGCGGCATTCCCGATGATCAGGCCGTGGGCGACATTGAAGGCGCGATGCTGTACCTGCGGTCGCTGCCCTATCTCAACGGCAAGGTGGGCGTGTTTGGCACCTGTTCGGGCGGCCGCCATGCCTATTTGGCCGCCTGTCGGGTGCAAGGGTTCGATGCGGTGGTCGATTGTTGGGGCGGGCGGGTGGTCATGGCCGAGGCGGACTTAAACGCCCATTATCCGGTCGCCCCCATTGATTACACCCCCGATCTGGCCTGTCCTATTTTGGGCCTCTTTGGCGATGACGACCACAGCCCGACGCCGGAACAAGTCAACCGGCACGAAGAAGCCTTGCAGAAGCATGAGAAGACCTATGAATTTCACCGCTATCCGGGGGCGGGCCACGGCTTCTTTTACTACCACCGGCCCATTTACCGGCAGCAGCAGGCGGTCGATGGCTGGGAGAAGATATTCGCTTTCTTGGGAAAATATCTGGCGATGGACTAAGCAGAGAGGAAGAGCACTATGTGTACAATGATTGTCAAAAAAGTGACTGTCGATGGCAGCGGCAAAGGCAAGGAGGGCTGGTTTGCCCTTAATCGAGCCAACGTGTCCTATGATCACCCCTTCCACGTGGACATGGAACACGCCCTGAATATCGATTTTGTGAACGAAGAGTTAGGGCCGGGAGCCAGGGTAGCGGTCGAACTCAGCGAGCAAGCCGCGCGGAGCCTGGCAGCGGCCATCTTGGACGTGTTACAACAAGCCGAAGCGGGGGGCCATCTGGACTGAGCCGAGGTCCGGCCGGCCAATGGGTTTACGCGGTGAACTCCGGTGTATCGTCAGTTTGCGGGCGACCGGCGACCAACCGTACCCGCTGATCGAACCGGTAGCGGCTGAGCCGTTCCGGCCGGTGGGTCATTAAGATGAGGGTGCGGTCGGCTCCGGCGGCTAAAACGGTGCGAAGAACGTTGGCGGCCGTAATTGAGTCGAGGTTGGCCGTGATCTCATCCAGCAGCCAGATGGGCGCATCCTTCAACACCATGCGGGCCAGGGCCAGGCGCTGGCGTTCGCCGCCGCTGAGCAGCGCGCCGCCCTCGCCGACCCAGGTGTCGTAGCCGTTGGGCAGGGTTAGGATGAAGTCGTGAATGTGCGCGGCCTGAGCCGCCGCCGCCACGGCCTCATCATCGGCGGCTTTGCGGCCGATGCGAATGTTCTCGCGGATGGTGGTATTAAACAGGTGGGTGCGCTGGGTCATCACGCCGAACACCTGCCGCACCTCTTCCTGGGCCAGCGCTCTAAGATCGACGCCACCCAACGTGATCTGCCCCGCTTCGTAGTCGGCCAGCCGAAGCAGAATGTTGATCAGCGACGATTTGCCGGCCCCGCTTGCCCCAGTCAGCAGCACCTTAGCGCCATACGGGACATTCAGCGAAAAGTCAGTGTACACCGGTCGGTCACCGGCCGCATAGCGAAACATTAGCCCGGCCAGCTCGACGTTGGGCGCGGCGGTGGGGCATGTCACCGGCTGGAGCGGCTCCGGAACGGTGGGCGTGCTGTTGATAACCTCGAACACGCGCCCGGCGGCGGTTAGCTCCTGGCCCAGATGTTGCCCGGCCAAGGCCAGCGGCGTAATGGCCTCAAAGGCGGCGATGGTCCCCAGCACCAACACGGCCAGCATCACCCCCTCGACCCGGCCAATGGCCACCCACAGCACCGCCACGGCAGCCAGGTTGACCAGCAGCATTGACAACCCCGTTTGCAAGCCATCCAGCCGGCCCATCTGCCGTTCCCACCCGGCCAGATGAGCGGCCATGCCGGTCAGGGCGGTTCGCATATGGGCCGCGTAGCCAAAGGCGAGGCTGTCGGCAATCCCTTGAATGGCGTCCACCAGATGGCTGTTGAGTTGGGTACGCTCAGCGATAAGCTGCGGCCCCACCCGCACGCCCATCCCCCACGTCAGCAGCGGCAGCAGCAGACCGGTCAGCAGCATGAAAGCCACCCCTACCAGCGCCGCCCGGCCGTCGATAAAGCTGAAGGTCAGGCCCATGCCGCCGGTGACGATGATGGCCACCAGGGGCGGGCTGACCAGCCGCAGATAGAAGTTTTGCAGCTCGTCGATGTCGGACACCACCCGGGCCATGAGGTCGCCGCTGCGGAACGCTTGTAGCTGGACCAGCGACAGCGGCTCGATGCGCTCGTAGAACCAGACCCGCAGCCGGGCCAGCAGGCGAAAGGTGACATCGTGGCTGACCAGCCGTTCCAGGTAGCGGAAGAGCGCCCGCGACAGACCGAACAGCCGCACCGCCGTCGGAGCCACCCCCAGCGAGGTAATGCCCAATTGCAGCGCCGCCGTACTTATCAACCAGGCCGAGGTCATCATCAGGGCGATACTGCTGCCCGTGGTCAGCGCACTCAGCAGCAGGGCCAGTAGGGTTCGCCGCCAAAACGGCTTCATCAAGCGTAATACCTGGAGCAGGTTAGCCATACGCCATTTCCCCCTGATTGTGCAGCAGTTCAAAGTAGACGCCCCGCCGGTTAATTAACTCCATATGGGTACCGCTCTCCACCATGCGGCCGCCGTCCATGACCACAATCTTATCGGCGGCTGTGATGGTATTGAGCCGGTGGGCAATGGTCATGACTGTGGCTCCGGCGGTTAGGGTGTGCAGGTTGTGCTGAATGATGCGCTCATTGTCGGCGTCAAGATTGGCCGTGGCTTCATCAAAGATGTAAATGGGCGCTT